>JASJEI010000415.1 GCA_030064795.1 Pleurocapsa sp. MO_226.B13
ATGTGCAGTTGGGAGAGATTTTGTACCTTTGCTAGAGAACCAGAAAAACGCCGAGTCGGTATTGATGCCAGAATTACCGTCGATGGGGTTTTCTATGAAGTAGAGCCAGATCTAGCGGGAGAAAAAGTAGTTTTGTGGTGGGGACTATTTGACAGCGAACTTTATGTCGAACACGAATCTACTCGCTATGGTCCTTATCATCCTGTAGGTAATCCTATACCTCTCGGTCGCTATCGCAGCTTCAAGAAAACTACTACCCAGAGAAGAGCCGACCGCATCGAAGTTCTGGCGAAAAAACTATCTTTACCTCCCTCGTCGGGAGGAACGGTTAAGTTACCAGTAATCGCCGAAAATGTGATTCCCTTTCCCGTTCAATCCTTTGTTGACCCCGACCCCTTTGGGGAACTGTTCTTTGCCAATACTATTGCTGCCAAACACGCTATTGCCGATTACCTAGTCAAACCTCTAGCCAAGTTAACCCCAGAACAAATGTCAGCAGTCAATTCAATTCTCGAAACTACTCTCAATAAACAAGAAGTGATGAGCCAGATTCGGGCATATTTTAGCGATGAGCCAGGGGAGGTGTAGAAGTGTTTAGCGAAGTAATGGAATATTTTGGTTTGGAAAAAGAACTCGACCATCTAGGATTTTTTGAAACCGAAGCCCAGGCTCATTTAGAGAAGGAACTCAAGAAAATCATTGCTCAAGGTAGATTAATTGCCCTCTCTGGCATCGTCGGTTCTGGTAAAACCACCTTCCTGCAACGCTTAATCAACGATTTGAACAGCACCAAAGAAATTATTGTCTCCCGTTCTTTAGCTGTGGAGTCAGATAAAGTCAGTCTCTCAACTCTGATTACTGCGTTGTTTTACGACCTATCAACGGAGAAAGATTTAAAAGTTCCTACCCAACCAGAAAAGCGAGAGCGAAGACTGCTTGCACTGATTCAAAAGTGTCACCAAACCGTAGCTTTGTTTGTGGATGATGCTCACGGACTGCACCACCGTACCTTAGTAGGGCTAAAGCGATTGATTGAATTAGTTCGCCATAACGGAGGAACTTTGAGCGTTGTTTTAGCAGGGCATCCCAAACTGAAAAATGACCTCAAAAGACCAGCCCTTGAAGAAATTGGCGGACGTACTAATGCTTTTGCCCTGGAAGGAATTCGCGGTCATCAAGAGGAATATATTGAATGGGTTTTGAAACAGGCTACCAAAAATAAGCTTCAACCGACAGAGATTCTGACCCAAGAGGCAATTACCTTTCTTGGAGAGCGATTATCAACTCCCTTACAAATAGAACAATATCTAACCCTAGCAATGACTGAAGCCTATCAAGTAGGAGTCAAACCGATTACCGCCGAGTTTATGGAAACGGTCTTGGCAATTGGTTTAGATGACCTCGAACCTAGTTTGATTCGTCATGGGTACAATGCCAAAACTTTGGCGGAGTTATTGAATGTGAGTACTTCGGAGGTACGTTCTTTTCTGCATGGTCAATTACCTCCAGGGAGAACGACTGATATGCGAGAGCAGATGCTCAAAATTGGTATTCCTTTGTAAGTAAAAAAACTTGAGAGGTGATTTATGGATAGAGAAGAACTATTACGAAGATATGCTGCTGGAGAAAGAGATTTTAGTGGACTGGATTTAAGTAATATAAGTCCTCCTGTTTCAGAATTTAGTGAATACTTCTCTAATAATTATGGTTTGAATAGTTGTAACTTTCGTGGAGCTAACTTTAGTTACGTCAACTTTTCTCACACTTTTCTAATGTACTGCGATTTTAGAGACACTATTTGTTTTCGAGCCAACTTTACTGCCTCTGTTTTCAGTGGTACTGATTTTACTGGGGCTGATTTGAGGGAAGCCAATCTCAATGCTCTTGAAGGAATTGGAGTTATTTTTGAAAACGTAGATTTTCGTGGTGTCAATCGCATTGGAAATTTCGTTGATGACCGAACTCTCTGTCTCCGCAATTGTATTGGGGGCAATGGAGAGTTTATCGAATTGTTCAATGAAGATACCGTTCGAGCTGAAATTCGTGCAGAGATTCGTAGGGAAAGGAATCAATTGGGTAAATTTCATCCTATCCCTAAAAAGCGTAATATCGATGATGATGCTATCCCGTTCTAAATCATTTTAAATCGACCAACACAGAGGTTTTGCAGATAATGTGAGCCTGAGTTAGTTTTTGCGAGCCGTTTGCAGATTAATCTGAGTCCATTCGGATTTATTGTGAGCCGAAGCGATTATTTTTTGCAGATTAATCTGAGCCGAAAACGGCAGTTTTTGCGAGCCGAGGCTCTAGCTTTTGCAAGCCACTACACTTAGATCGGTTGGCTCGTTCTACTTTGCATCTATGTCAAATTGCCGAAATCCTTAAGCAAAAACAGGTTTCTCTTCAGGTACTCGACCAAAATATCAACACTAGCGATGCTACAGGACGACTGCTGTTTAATATTTTGGGAGCGATCGCTCAGTTTGAAACGGAAATTCGCGCCGAGCGTCAGATGGACGGGATTAACAAGGCTAAAGAGAGAGGAGTTCCTTTTGGCAGAAAGAAAAAGATGACCAATAAACAAGTTGAGGAGCTAATCGAACGAAGAAAGTCAGGAACTCTAATTAAAACTCTGATGGCTGATTACAACTTATCTAAAGCTAGCGTTTATAGATATTTGAATAAGTAATTCAAAGTTACTAATGAGTGTCATTTAATTCTAAAGATTTAGTCTCGTTTATTGCTAAAGTTTACATTTTAAGACGAAACCATAAGGTATGTAGGGTACTGATAATTTTCGCTTAATTTTTATTGAGAAAAGTCATGGTAACTGAGAATCACCCCCTAGTTATTGCGAAAAATCCATAACTAGCAATTATGAATTTTTCCAGATGTATCAACCTCTATTGAGTTGTCGAATTTGTAGTGATAAAAAATACAAATATCAAACCTACTCTAGACAAGCATTTAAGGTCGATATGACCCTAAAATGTGCGAATCGTGGTCATCCCCCTAGATAACGTTCTAATGCAGAGAGGGTTTTGTGTCCCGATATCGCCTGTATGTGTCTCAAGGGTAGCCAGCATCGCTCATACGGGTTAGAGCCGTGCGACGAAAGCTGTGGGTGCTGACCCCTTCAATCTCCAGCTTCTTACAGACCTCTCGTAAGATCGCGTCTGCACTCACTTTTCGGATGTGGTTTCTGCCATGTCTACCTGGAAACAGATAGGGGCGAGTATGCCAGAGATCGCTGGTGTGATGCTCTGTCAGATACTCCTTGAACTGAGGATGTACCTGGCTTAGTTTAACGCCGTTTAGAGAGTCTGATGGACAGCATCTACTCTTCTATCAGGAGCGATCTTCGAACGCTTGTCACGGAATGAATTCCTTCATCGGCGTCATGCTCGCCTTTTGTTCTTCGCTGTTCATGTCACCCCACGAGCGTACATCGCATGATCCTCCAAGGTTCCGAAGCCGCTGAAGTCGTTCCAGCCATTCCTGGTGAGTAAACAGACGCTTGGTCCCATTACTCCTGTTCCAAGCGTAACCGACACGGACCTCTACTGAGAGAATCAGTCTCTCAACATCGCGACAGGCGGGTGCTTCCAATTGCCAGAGTTCGCCACCGCCAAGCGTAAATACCTGGTTGCCAGACGGGCTGAACTCAACCTCGTTAAGGGACCTGCCAGTGGAGAATCCTTTACGCCACAGTGCTCCAGTCGTCGAATCCCAAAGATAAGCTCTGGGTTGCGCCAGAGGACCGCCGGTACCAGTAAGGATAGTTCTTCCGTTAGGACTCCACGCCACTGATACTACTGGCTCGTCGTGCTTCATAATGGCGCCTTGCTGTTCCTGGGTTGTCGCGTTCCAGACTCTGGTTGCGTTGCCAGCCGCAGTGACGAATCTCCCTCCGTCCGGACTGAATGCTGCAGCGACAACCTTGCTTCCGTGCTCGAGAGCTTTCAGTACCTGACTGCCAGTCTCAATGTCCCATTGAATCGTCCTGCTTCCGCTTGCAGTAAGAAGCAGAGAGCCTGTCGAATTAAATGCCACTACGTTTACATTGTCATCATGAACCAGATCGACTCCTAATGCTTGCCCACTGCTAGCGTCCCACAATCGCACAGTTTTGTCCCAAGCACTGGTAGCAATAAAGTTGCCCTGAGGACTAAATGCAGAGCTCAGGATACCATTTTCGTGCTTAAACTCACCGGTTACTTCCAGTGATTCTAGATCCCAAATCCGACCAGTTCCGTCGTTACCGATGGTGAGTGCCGATTTTCCCTGTGGATGAAACTCAACGTGAGTAAGAAAGGTATTAGTAAGCAACTCACCCCTTGGTCTGCCGCTATCCATCTCCCACAGCTGTGCTGTGCGCCCCAATGTGCTTAATCCAAAGCGTCCATCAGGACTTATGTCGATCGTTCGAATACTTCGGGAGCCTAATGGAGGGATGCCACCGTAAACATCTCTTAAGTCTTCATCAGAATGCTCTAATGCATCGCCGATTAAGTCACCCGTTTTGGTGTCAAATCTCTGAAGTTCACCTCCAGCGCTCCCGGCGAGGAAAACCCTTCC
This sequence comes from Pleurocapsa sp. MO_226.B13, assembly GCA_030064795.1. Next base: position 4,579 of record JASJEI010000415.1, read on the forward strand.
ATCCGGCGCAAAGGCTCCGGCAGTGATCATGCCTGCATCGACAATTTTGAGCTCAATCTCAGGTTCCGGAAGGGCTTCCGTAATCCAAGATCGGACCATGTTTGGGCCGGCTGTCAGGATAGTATTGCCGTCTGGACTAAATGAAACATCATAGATACTTGCATCCTGAAAGAGTGGCTGCCCCATAGCTTTACCTGATGCAGAATTCCACAGGCGTGCAGTGTTCTTCGAATCACCTGTCAGGATCAAGGGCAGTGTAGGGTGGAAAGCTGCGGATGTGACGTGTTCGTGTCCCGGCAACTCTTTGAGATGTTCCCAATTGCCGCCGCTTGCGACCACTACCTTGTTCGCTCCTCCGGCGAGTGCTGTTTTCCCGTCGCTGCTAAATGCCACAACATCAACATGGGCACCGTCAAAGTTGACTGCTTGCCCAACCTGCTGGTCCATTTCCAGATCCCAAAAAAATGCGATCTGCCAGCCACCAACCAGCATTGTGCGTCTGTCAGGGCTGAATGCAATGGCATTCACACGACCGTCGATTCCGCGCGTAATGCGGTGCATGTGCTCGAAAACAGGCACTCCAGTCATGGCATTCCATACGCCAAACCATCCATCCCAGTCTCCTGTTACGACTAGTTGCCCATCAGGACTGAACATCGCGACCGTCACATTGTCCTTATGAAACATGGGTTCGCCTAATGGTTGCCCCGTCTTGGCTTCCCATAGCTGTGCCGTGTTGTCCCAGCTGCCAGTCAACACGCGCTGTCCATCTGGACTAATTGCAACTGCCGAGATGGAATCGGCATGCTTGAGGCTCTGCCCGATTGGCGTACCGTCTTCGACATTCCAAAGCTGAGCAGTGTTGTCGTAACTTCCTGCAATCAACGTCTTGCTGTCGGCACTAAAGGCGGTCGATGAGAGTTGGTTTATCAGGATTGGCCGCCTAATAGGAGAGTTTGTCTCTGAGTCCCAAATCCGCACCGCGTCATCCGATTGAGTCCGAATAAGTTGGCCGTCGGAATTGAAGCTTGCGCGGCGTACGATACCGTCGTGTACTAGTGTTCCCCGGAGTCTGGAGCTCCAAGATGCCAGCAAACTCGCCGCAGCATGAGTTTGCGGATCATCTGGAAGACCGCGCTCAGCAGCTTGTGCATACCAGAAGAGTTGATCGCTCAATCGGCCCTGTTGTCTGTTGTTTTCCGCAAGGACGAGATAGGCGCGCGTCTCTGCGGAAACGGCTGTGCGTCGCTGGACAGTTTCAGCATCCTTTGCACGTACCGCTTCCCACGCCTGCCATGTAGCTGTGGCTGACAAGAGGAACATGAGCACCGCCAAGAGCTGGAAAACCCGCATTCGGCGGGAGTCTCGCCGCGTGCCATGGAAGGCTTTCCTAAGCTCGCCAATGGTGTCATCAGCGGGATCGTCATCGGGGTGTGGTAAGGTTTCTGGAAGCCAAAGCCAATCCTCGTCTATTACACGGCGCGCCAATTTTGAGGAACTACCGGCCAGATTAGCCGCTGCCTCAAGGGCGTTGTTCACATTGATGATTATCGGCTTCCGGACAGTCCTCTTTTCAGCCTGAGCGTCGCAATAGATGTCGATTTCGCGATGCACCCAGTATGACTCAGTAAGAGATTGGATGCGTCCGACTACAACAAGATATGTACTGGAGTGCACTCGACGACGAGTTAGTGTCCTCAGGTCATTTCCGCCCCAAAATTCTTGTTGATCCAAACATACGTGATAGCCCTCTTGATCCAAACGTCGTTTCAGTTCCTGTGGATAATTCGTTCCGTCGTCACGCGCATACGAAATAAAGAAGTCGAATCCCCATATATTGTCGATGATGGATTTGAACATGGTGGTATATGTAAAGTATGCTCGTTGCCTCAGAGGCACATTTTCTACCCAAGCTAATCGAGGACTCAAAGTCCTCCGACTCTCGCTGAGATGACTTTATTGGATTGATACACTTCAATGTGAGGCATCTTTATTATGCTCGATCTCAGTTGGTGTCGGAAGTTGGCTCACATTCCGTAAACTCAGCCAAGATTGCGGTGTCAAAATGTGGGCCGAACTATTTATTATGCGGAAAGATTCTGGATATCTACCCTATATGTCATGATATCCAGAATCTTTCTGACTATCATTCTTTATTGGGACGATATCTAGAATATTTCTGGATAATACCCTACATTAATAATTTCGATGGTCATCTTAATAAATCCTGAACAATCGAGGTACTCATAATTTATTAAGATTAACTCAGCATATATTTCCTCTCATCCTAATACCGATAATAAGGATTATCGGCATAAATGGCTATTTTCAGCTTTTTTTACACTTTAATCACCATCGACTAAATTTGCCTATTATGCAGTCAGAATTGATCGCGTTCGGCATTCTACGCGCCAATGGATGAGACAAGAACCGTTTGAGCAGTAATTGGAGGTTGTACTCTTGAGATAGAATCTTTCATACTCTCCTCTATCTGCCATGAGTTATAATCCCGCCACCTTACCTGAACTAATTGTCAATCGC
>JASJEI010000416.1 GCA_030064795.1 Pleurocapsa sp. MO_226.B13
ACCCAAGTATCGGGATTGGATTGTGCCTGGGGTTTTTTGGCAATCTTACGTCTCTTTCTATCTACCATTTTTTCGCCCCCATCATTTCGATCACTTCTTGACTCAGCTTTTTAATTTCAGTTGATGCGGTTGAACTGGGTGCTAGTTCCATAACCGAATAACCAGCCGAAGCTTCGGAAAAGATTACCCTCTGTCCAATAGTTGTTTTTAACAAGGGGAACTCGTAATCGGCAAGGGCTTCTTCCACTTCCCGACTAATCGCAGTATTGGTAATTCTTCGATTGATAACGAAGGCTGCTTTGAGTTCGGGTTTAAATCCTCGGGCTTCTTCAATCAGTTGTACGGTTTCCGATGCTGCCCAGATGTCATAAGAGGATGGTTGCACGGGAATTAATACCAGATCTGCCGATAAGATTGCGGTTCTGGCTAGAGCAGATACGCGAGGCGGAGTATCGATGACGCAATGAGCGTAGTTTTCTAGTAGGGGTGGTAAATCTCTATGTAAGGTATTGCGAGCCATGCCCACCACGGGAAAGGGCGATCGCTCTTCACGGGAAGCAGCCCAACCTTGAGAACTTCCTTGAGGGTCGGCATCGATTAAGATGACCTTCTTTTTTGACAGGGCGATCGCGTGTGCGAGATGGACTGCTAAGGTAGTTTTACCAGAACCCCCTTTGAGGGAAGATAAACAGATAATCATTATTTAAGTGAATACGTGAATACGTAATCAAGTAGGTACTTGTTTACGTGAGTAAGTGAATACACAAACAAGTAGGCAAGTGAATGTTATCTTGAAAAACTTATTCTGGCAACGTTCGGGCTTAGAGAGTTAGAGAGCGATCGCTCAATCACTTAATCACTTATATACTTGCTCACTTGTTTACTTATGTAAGTATTATTATTTCAACGTCATCTACTCCCTAACTCCCAACACCTCTAAAATCTCCCTCACAGGTACTTTCTGCTTCTCTAATCTTGAAATCTCCCCTAGTAATTTTTTCGGGATGTACTTAGTGTGTTTAATCCATTTGCCTCCCTGCTTAACCTGCCATTGATACCACCATTGGTCGTACTTCTTACCGTTCTTAGTCACAGGTTTAGAGAAAAGGAATCCCGTGCCTTCTCCTTTAGCACGACGGATAGTTACTTTTGTTTTTTCTTGTATCTTTTTTTGAGTTTGGGTATGAACTGTTTCGATGGTGATGGTTTCCGAGGATTCGATTCGTCTTTCTAAAACCTTGAGCGTATCTTTGATAGCGTTGATTTGCTGGTGAATAGCAGTATGGATGGTGCGGTTGAGGGATTCAATCCTTTGGGTATGGGCTTGGAGTAACTCTAGTACCTCTGGTGATATAGAGGGATTAGCTGTTGCTATGGAGCGAGGATTTTGAGCAGTGGTCATCCATTCAAACACCCACTGACTGACCAACACAGCAAATTTGGGACTGCACCACTGACCGCAGTTAATCGCAACTTGAGGATGTCCCCATGTACCTTGTTTGACTCGATTGCCACGACCTTTTCTAACTTGAATAATCTTAGAACCGTGAATTCCCGTTTCTAAGGAAAGCTCTTGTATAAAGGCTTTGGTAGTTTTTAACCGTAAATAGTCGTGTAAATCCTTATTGTTGGCGTGAGCCATCTGAGTCAGATTTATGTAGCCGTCATCGTAGCGTTGGCTAATCTGCAAGCCGTTTGCTTCGTGAAGTATGATGTCCATTGTGAACCTCTCACATAGGTTTACTTCCCCTGGGGTTCAGGCTGTTCCCGCAGCCACCCGCGAGGGGATTAATCTTCTTATTATATTACTGCGACCATGCCGTTAGGCTTATCACCAGTGTCCAATTGAGCGATCGCTTTACTCACTTATTCACTTGCTCACTTGTTTACTTACGTAAGTATTATTATTCCAACCAACTTGAATTATCCCAAGCGTAAAATCGCGTAGCGAAGCCATGCCGCGCTTGCTTATCGCTTTATCTCTCACAAGCGATCGCATCAAACCCACATCAATCTAACTCTTAGATGGATTTGAAAAATTCTATTTACGCTTAATTCTGCGAACTTTTTTAAGGCTATCGGGGGATAAAGGCTGATTATCTGGGTCAGAGAGGGCATTTGCTTCAATTTCCGACTCACTCATCAAATTGACCTGTAACTGCTGTTCGTACTCTGGATGAATCCAAGTTAGATCGTCAACAGTAAGATTCATCTCCAAAAGAGCTTCCTTGAGAACTGCTGCGGTATTAGGTCGCTCGTGTCCCACGCAAATTTCTGTACCAGGAGAGGGGGAATTCTCGTGACGAATCAAACCAAGGCGATCGCCTGAAGGTAAAGATAGAGTAGCAAAAACCAAATAATCCAAGTCATCAAAGCTGGGGCGAAATTCAAGCTTCTTTGCCGTAGCAATTTCAGCAGGTTCTCGGTTCACTATTGCCACTAGCTTGGTTTCGGGAATGCTATCTTCCAAGCGAACTAAATTTTGACTCTTGATGACGGTCATTATGGACGACGAGTAATTGTCAGTACCCTTAGTTTAGCGTAACCCCCTTCGGTTCTGACCCCTTCGCGATCGCCACTCCAAGTTGCTAAATGAGGCGGTGTATTGGGGTCTGGTGGTACATCGGTAGTAAATTCAATTCCTGCTTTGCCTGGCGGTATCTTGCCCACATAAGCCTTTACTTTTGGTATGTCACTTTGATAGACATTTTGAGCAGCTTTCCCCCAAATCTCCAGACTTTTTAGCTGCATTTCGATGTCTGCTTCTGTTTGAGTTGGAGTTAGATAACGATGATAGACACCCAAGACAAATGATTAAGAAAGGACTGTTTAACAGTATGTATTATCGGTCTATTTTAGAGACAATTTATCGTTTGGTTCTTTGATAGAGCGATCGCCTGTGGTGGAAAATCGGGCGATCTAGTTCGGTAATCAGCTAAAAATACGTTGCCACCATTTTGTCTTTCTCTATACCTCTCTAACAGGTAACAACATACGTGACTCAATCTCGCTCCAAGTCTCTTTTGAAACCAGCACTGCTGCCTTTTTGCATTCCACCATCAACAAATTGGCATAAAAGTAATTATCTAGTGCTTTTATTTCTGACTGAGATAAATCGAGCATTTCTGGAGTAAGATGAAAAGCTTGTAGCCAAGTTTGAATGAATTGTTGAGCAATAATTCTATGAACTTGTCCCGATCCTATTTCACCTGGTATTTGCTGTTTGAGTTTTTCTAATGCACTAATTAGCTGAGAATAATCTACACCCCGATAAATTTGGAATTTTTCTGACCATCGAGTATTATCAGTAAGTTTTTCAAGAGCGTAAGCGTAAGCGTTAGCGAGAGCGTTAGCGAGAGCGTCAATGTTAGCTTTAGTGAAAGAAAGAGCGAGCATGTAAGCGACAGCGCTAGCGTTAGCAGTAGCGGTAGCGGTAGCTTTAACAAGAGCGAGAGCGAGAACGAAACTATCAGCGTTAGTCTTAGTGTCAACTTGAGGGGCAGTGAGAGCGAGAGCGTTAGCGAGAGCATTATTGTGAATGTTAGCGCAAACGAAAGATTGAGCGATAACAAGTTTTAATTTACTCAGAACGTTAGCCTCAGTGTCAGTGTCAGCGTTCAAGAAAACAACAAAACAAGTAGCGAGAAGGGTAGCGTTCTTGAGAGCTTCAGCATCAACGTCAGCGTAAGCGTAAGCATATGCGTAAGCAAGAGCTAACGCTCTTTTACCTACAGGTTGCAAATCCCCTGCTGAGGTATCTGTTACTCTTTCTACCCAATCAAGTAAATTTTGCAGCTTTTGAGTATTGATATACTGCTGAGTAGCTGTTTCCATCAGCTTCAGTAGTTCACCAGCATCATCTTTTAAGCCAGCAACTAATAAAAATACTTCTCGCCAACGTCTTTCTGATAAACATTTAGTTACTAATTCCTGAATGCGACTGTCTTTTTGGCTAATGTATTGAGCAGTTAAATATTCTTGTAGAGTGAGATGAGAAAAGGAATAAATATCTTCAGCGCGTTCTACTAAAATGCCTTGTTGAGCAACGATGGAATTTAAAATTTTCTGAACATCTAATGTTTTGGGATTATCGACTGTATCAGCTAGGAAATCTCTAATGCCGTCTACTAACTGTTGTCTTGAGAAAAATAACTGATCCTTAATAAAACCTTGATAGGCAATTTTTGCCAGCATTAACTTTTCTAAATCGGTATGCAATCCTTCATAAATCTCTTCTTGTTGGATGCGTTTTTCTACTGCCCATTCTTCTAATAAAATATCTAAAGCTTTATTGTAGAGACGGCTGCGGTTAGGAGGGAAATTTAATTTTCGACTGTAAACAAAACAGAGAAAGGTTAATAATAATGGTGTTTGGGCTAGCTCTTTAGCAGCTTTGTTATTTTCTTGGTTAAGAGTTGACCAACATTTTTCGGCGGTTTTTGTCTGTTTATGTAACTCTGAACTAAACCAATTATCAATAAATTGCTTAATTTGATCGTCGTCAAAATCGACTAACTCAACAACTTGAAAGTCGTGTCGAAAATTACTATGATATGCGGCAATACGACAGGAAGCGATAAAGCGGTTTTTTTCATAGCGAGTAACCAAATTATCGATCGCATCCATCACGGAGTTAATAAACTCATTGGAAACTTCATCTAGTCCATCTAGTAAAACCAACAACTTACCTGCTTCTAGAGCATTGATAGCAAATTCTTTAGGCAGTAGAAACCCAAAATGCTTGAATTCTTCGGTAATAGCTGAAACCAGATCGACTTTTTCAGTATTATTAAATTGTTTTAACTCCAGTAGTACGGGAATGCAATTATGCTGAAATCTTCCTTTTTCACCTTTAAAAGCTTCTAACCCGATGCGCCGCAGAAAAGTAGATTTTCCCGCTCCTGGATAACCCAAAACCATTAAGTATTGACTGTTATTAGCAACAGTAATACCATCCTGAATGCGACACTCGCCGAACTGGAATCTGCGCTTTTGACTATCTCGATAAATTTCTTCTAACCCTTGGATGGATTCAAATTGACGGATACTTAGTTGATCTTGAAAACGAACGGGAGTATAAACTGATTCTAGAGATACTCCTTGAGACATCCCTAAAAGTTTGAGCGAACCATAGCGACTTCGATATTTATCAGCATATTTCTTAGCAGCTTCGGCAGCTTGTTGCTCATTGGCAATAACTTTGGTATCGCTGGGAATCTTTTTAGCGATGTTAAAAATAATATCTCTTCCAACTGTAACATTACTAATATCTCTTCCAGCTACAACATCACTAAAATCAACAGAACTGGAGGCAGCAGGACTGGGTTGGTTATCTTTATCTGGTTTTTGACCTGCTGCCATCAGGAGTTTTTTGGGTTTTCGTCTCCTTTAGAGCCAGCTCTTACTTGTTTTATTTCAATATCACCTTCCAATTCTGCTTTTTTGACATTAACGCCTGTTCCAGTCGCAGTGACATCCTCTATCTTTAAGGCACCTTTTCCTATGAGATCTTCTATATTAACGCCGATCGCTGGAAGTTCTTCTTTAGGAAGTTCTTCAATTGCTTTTAGTAGAGTTTTGGCTTTTTGCAAAACCTCTTCATCTTTATCTACTCCCAAATCAACGATGTCTTCTTCTACAGCACCCTGTCGATTTTTGGAATCTGGCTTCTCTTCTAGCCATTTAATTCCCACTTTAGGATATTTAGAGCGAATTAAAGTCTTAATTGCCTCATAGCTATCTTTGACACCTTTTTCGGCTACAGATTTTAGCCCCGTTGCTGCACCCAAAGCTAAAGCAGTAACAATGATAGTTGCAGGTTCCATAGTGATTTCTCTTTATTTTGGCAAAGACATATAACATCTAAATAAAAATATCCTAGCGTCAACGGTTGACCAAACTCGTCAATTAGATATTTTTTACAGATTAGCTCTATTGGACACGAGCGATCGCCTGCTTTCCCCTATGCTTGTCCCCCCAAAAACTCATCATTTCTTCCTCTTACTCCTGTTCTTCAAAACCTTTAGTATCTCTGCAACTGGGACTTTTTCATTATTCATCCTTTCTATCAGCGATCGCATTCTCTTAGGAATATATTCACAAGATTTAATCAGGCAATTGGGCTTCCGCCCAGCCTTCGGATCGCCCTTCTCCCAGAGTTCGTAATGATAGTAAGTCTGTTTGTACTCCTTACCGTTCTTCTTAATAGTTCGCCAATAGATTGAACCGCTACCCTCACCCCTTCTCCGTTGATTTTTACTAGGGGATTCAATTTTGCTAGGGTTTATTTCACAAGTGTCGATCGCTTCACCATTGATTTTGTCTTGTTCGTCAGAAGAAGTGACAGAACTTTTGCTAGGGTTTATCTGTTTCTCCCCTAGTAAAATCAGAATGTCATTAACAGGTAATTTCCTCCCTTCCGCTTCGCAAACCCTATCTAACAACTTTTTGGGGATATATAAGGAGCGTTTTTTACCACCTTCGACCCAATGATAATAAGCCTGTTGATAGTCTTTGCCATTCCTGGTGACAGTGCGATAGTGAATTGAACCATTCCCCTCTCCTTTTCTGCGGCGTGTTTTGCGTTGGATATTTTTACTAGGGGATAAATCTTTGCTAGGGTTTTTGTCGATCTGTCCGACACTTTTACTGAAGTCGGGATAGACAAACAGCTTAGAAACGGTAATGGTTGAATCTGAATCTGGGATGTAAACAGTAAAGCGATCGCCCAAATCCTTCTTGATTATCCCTTTAACTTCATCTTGTTTGGGCTGCTTGACTATACAAGGAATTGAGATATAGGACTCGGCGGAGGGCAACGGCTGCTTGTCCTGGAGTAACTGTTCGTCCTGCGAGGTATCTGGCTCTGATTCTTCCTGGCGTTCTGTTGGGGACAGACAATCGAACCAGTTCGGGGGAAATCCCATAATCATCGCGATCGCTTCGCTGCCTAACTGTGAGCCATTGGGAATCAAGCCTTTGTCTCGAAACCATTTCTCGCACTTGGTCTGCCCAGCAGGTCTGCTCGTAGAGGATACGTTGCTCGTCAGGGTAGGAAATGATAAATAGTCTGAATCTTTGTTGCCCAGAGCCAAGGCTTGCTGCCGAGACTGTTTCAA
>JASJEI010000417.1 GCA_030064795.1 Pleurocapsa sp. MO_226.B13
ACAAGTTGACATTTATACACTAGCTGTTCGATAAATGTTGCGTGAGGAATACTCATAAATTCTTCGCCAATAGTAGGATGAATGCCAAAAGAATCATCTAAATCTTGTTTGGTAATTCCTTTGCGGATCGCGACACCAATGCATTGAATCAGATCCGCAGCGTGTTCTCCTATCATATGTGCGCCGACAACTTTCTCTTCCTCGCCAACTACGACTAACTTAATAGTCACCTCTTCTTGGTTGCTATCCTCAGCCAAACTATAAAGCATGGGTGTGGTGCGATCGCAATAGCACTTTACCTCATCTCCATACTTATCCCGCGCCTCTGATTCGTTCATCCCTACGGTAGCTGCTTCTGGGCGAGAAAATACCGCCGAGGTAACGTAGTCATAATCGATATATTTAGGTGCTTTACCATACAAAGTTTCTACTACTGCCAAGGCTTCGGCTTTTGCCACGGGGGTTAGGGGAATGCGATCGATACAGTCTCCTACCGCATATATGTGTGGATTTTTGGTACGGCAATACTTATCTACTTTAATTTCTCCTTTATCCCCTGTCTCTACTCCAGCGCGATCTAGATCGAGGCTTTTGGTATTAGGTGCGCGTCCAGTTGCTAGCAATACTTTGTCGGCGGTGATGATGCGATCGCTGTCTAAGTATAATTTTAATCTATCTCCATCCCGTTCGATTTTTTCGGCAGTAGTTTCGCTCAAAAATTCGATTCCGCGATCGACTAATCCTTGTTGGACGGTAGTTCTTATTTCTCGGTCAAATCCCGATAAAATTAGCTCGCTAGTGTCCATAAACACTACTTCCGAACCAAAAGCCTTCATTATGCTGGCAAATTCTACCCCAATATAGCCACCACCAACAATTGCTAGCTTTTGGGGTACTCGATCTAATTGAAACATTTCCCTGGAGGTTATTGCCAACTCGCTACCAGGAAAGTCGGGTTTAATTGGGTGTCCTCCTACGGCGATCGAGATTTTATCGGCGGTAATTTGACGATCTTTGACTTGGACGGTGCGATCGCCCGTAAACTTGGCTTCACCATAAATCAGCTCGATTCCTTTTTCTTTAAAGGTTTCAATAAAAGAATTATTAATGGCATCAAGACGCTGATGAATGCTTTTCATCAATAACGACCAATCAAGCTGGCGGTTACACTCTTGCCAACCATAGCTACCCGCTAAAGACTCCTTGAGGGCAAAATCAGCAGCATATACCATTAATTTTTTAGGAGTGCAGCCTCGGTTGAGACAAGTACCGCCCACTTTTTCTTTTTCAATTAAAGCTACTTTAAGACCATCACTAGCAGCTTTTTTGGCTGCGGCCATTCCTCCCGTACCCGCACCGATAATTAGAAAATCGTAATCTGTCATTATCTTAGTTGTTTATTATAAAAGTGAATCGATCGCCTGTTGCCAATCTTCTACGCTAGACTGAGACGATAAGTCGGTTGCTTCTGCACCGTTTATAAAAAAGGTGGGAGTAGACCAAACACCCCTTACGGCTGCCAAACGAGCGGGTATTCTGGCGCGATCGTATATTTCTTGGCTATTTAAAAGTTGTAAAAACTTCTCTTTGTCCGACCATTGAGTCGCATCGAGGGCATAGTCAGCCAGAAGATGATGCCACTCTGTTTGGGTTCTATCTTGAGAAGCTTCGTTAGCAAATTCTGCTTGACGCTCAAAAATATAGCTGACAAAATCAACAAATTTATCCGGATCCTCTCCAGCTACAGCGATCGCTGCTTTGGTAGCATCCCAACTCTGACGATGATTGCCCAGAGTCATTGGTTGCAAAATTAAATCTATTTTTTCTGGTGCATAAGCGGTTGCTACTTGCAAGATTGTCTGCCAACCCTTTTTAGAGAAAGGGCATTCAAGATCGAAAAACATCTCTATTTGGACTGGTGCATCGGGTTTACCCAATCTATAGCGGTTTGGATGCTTGGGAATGGGAATCGGCATTTAGCTGAGTTCGCGCTCTAAATATCTTGTCTTCAAAATTAATCTGACATCTTCTAGGACAAAATACCTCTATCCTTAGCAAGACATAAAAGAGGGTTTGTCGAGTAAACCTTAAACAGAAAGCTCGATGCGATCGCGCTTGAATAAGCATTATTCTTTTCTGAAAGAGAAGTCTGAGAAATTTTAGCTAAAACAAATCAGAACCTCAGATAAAATTCAGTTTGGTTGAGTTAGATAGTAAATGTCAAGCAAATACAAAGTCAAACTCACAGAAAACCATGAAACTTACATATATTGCTACTCTTGCTGCTGCTTCAATTTTAACTGTTGGTGGTACTGCTTTTTTCTCTAACAGTGCAATCGCCTCTTCATTAGACAGTACAAATTCGTCTATTATTGTTGCTGGTAATCCTTGCGCTTCAGCTAATCCTTGCGCTTCAGCTAATCCTTGCGCTTCAGCTAATCCTTGCGCTTCAGCTAATCCTTGCGCTTCAGCTAACCCTTGTGCTTCGGCTAATCCTTGCGCTTCAGCTAATCCTTGCGCTTCAGCTAACCCTTGTGCTTCGGCTAATCCTTGCGCTTCAGCTAATCCTTGCGCTTCAGCTAACCCAAATCAATTTGTTGCTGTTGGTTCGGGGAATAGTACCGAAGGGACTTTCAAAATAGTTGAAGAAGACGGCAAACAATATATTGAATTTAGTGATGACTTTGAAGTTTCTAGAGGGCCCGATCTTAAGGTAATTCTTCACAAAGATAAAACTGTAGCATCTAGTATCGCTGAAGAAGATTATATTAGTCTTGCACCAATAAAAAGCTTTTCAGGCACTCAAAGATATCAAATTACAGAGGATGTAGATTTAGACAATTATGCTTCTGTCGCTGTTTGGTGCGAGGAATTCAATGTCACTTTTGGTTATGCACGACTGTAAATAAAATATATTGGCGATCGCTTTACTTGTTCTTCCTCTTGCTCAAAATTTTCAAGATCCCTGTAACTGAAACTTTCTCAGCCTCTGCTAACAATCCCTTGGCAATATATTTACTTTTCTTAGAAATGCGATCGCCTTATTATGTTCTACTATGCTTGAAAAGCACAGTAAGTCACAAGTCACAAATCAAAGAAAAACTCTAAGCAAGAATTTCATTAATCATTCTTCGGGCATACCCTACACCGATAGGATTAGTATTCAAATAATAAGGAATGAAGATAACTGCTTGAGACAAAGCTTGTCCTCGACCTCGTACCCAAGTCGCATCATCAACATTTAATTGCTTGCGGAAGACATCTCGACTCTCACCAGAGAAAAAACTCCAGGCGATCGCTAAGTCACAAGCTGGATCTCCTACCCCCAAGCCACCAAAGTCGATAACGGCACTCAAGCGACCTCGATTAAATAGTATATTCCCAATTAAAAGGTCTCCGTGAAACCATACAGGTTGATGATTCCATTCGGATGCTTGAAGTGCTTCCTCCCAGACGGCTAATGCAGCATTAGTATCAATCATCCCCTTCAAGTTGGCGATCGCCTCACGAGTAATTCGATCGCGGTTTTTCAAAGACACACCACGTAAATTATACTCCTCCGCGAGTGGGCCACCTGTAGTATCTATTTGTTGCAAAGCAGTTATGAATTGCGCTAACTCAGTTGCCGTCTGGCATGGATCTGAGATCTGGTCAATGGAGGTATTGTTTCCTTCAAGCCATCGATACACAGACCAATTGTAGGGATATCCTAGACTGGGTTTTCCCTTGAAAACTGGGGTAGGTATGCTAAGTGGTAGATGGGGGGCAAGGCGAGGCAACCACTCGTGTTCCTTATCAACTTGACCCTGCGCCCAATCAATTCGAGGAAGTCGCACTGACATCTCTTTACCTAATCGAAAGATAGCGTTATCTGTACCAGCAGAGTCAACGGGTTTGATAGCTAGATTCGCCCACTGAGGAAACTGAGAACTGAGTAGACGACGCACGAGTGATACGTCTGTAGTTACCTCGTTAGGATGCATTTTTTGAGGGGACATGAATGACTGCATTTGAAACTAAGATCATCCTATCCGATCTAGCTGAGGAAGAACTTTTAGCGCGATCGCCTTTATAGGTATCAAGAAATATACTCAGTAGGTCATCAAGAGTTATCAAGTCTTTATACAGGACGCTGTAGATAATGATGAGTAATTGATAATTCAATTCTAAAAAAAATTAAAGAGAGAAACATCTAGAAAATGTCTCAAAAATTACTTCAACGAAAGTAATAAAGACTCTCTTATTTATGTAAACCACCTAAGTATATTTGCCTAAGACTAAAGTCCCCTCATTAAACCTTCGATTACAACAAAAGTAATAAATTCAAGCTCGATAGTGGTAATCAAAATATATTTCGCAGTTTAATAAAAGAACATTCATTTCCGAGTGGTTTATATGATTTCCTCTTTAAAATTTTTACCCAATCCTTTTCGCTTTTTGCTGATTACCGAATGGGTAATGCTTGCTAGTTGTGGTTCTCTGGCTGTGGTAGAAGCATGGCAGGGTCATCTGATCCCCGTAAGACACATCTCTATTTTGGTCTTACTAGGTTTGATGGGTTTATTCTTGCCTAACGGAAGACTCTTAGTCAAGGTAATTTACACGGCGATTGAAATTGGTTTGATTTTTTACGGTACGGTGTTGGGATATCTGCATATTTTGCCCACGCTATACCTAATTGTGGTGATGCGGAGTTGCTTTTTATTTGAATCTCTAGGTCGATGGATAGTAACTAGTGTAGTTTTTGTTCTTTTCTTAGGCGATCAGTACAAATATCTTCGGCTTGCTTTGCCAGATGCACCAGAGCTTCAGATTCATTTTGTGATGCACATGGTTGCAGAAACCTTGGTATTTGGTCTGGGTGTCTTTTTTGTCTTGCAGTTGACCAACAAAGTTTTGGCAGAACGTCAGATGCGACAAAAATTAGCTAATGCCAACCAACAGCTTAAGGAGTATTCTCAGAGGATAGAAGAACTAGCAACAGTACAGGAACGAAATCGGATCGCTCGCGAAATTCACGATTCTTTGGGTCATGCCCTAACCAGCTTGAATATACAGATGCAAACTGCCGTCAAACTATGGGAAAGAGAACCCAAACAGGCTCGCTCTTTTCTGGCACAGGCACAAGAGCTAGGGAAAACGGCAATGCAAGAGGTAAGAAAGTCCATCAGCACTCTAAGGGAAGATGCTAAAGATGAACGACCTTTGGAAGCTAAGATTGAAACTTTGGTAGATGATTTTCGTAAAGGAACTGGATTGAGATTTTGTACTAATATCAGTCGTTGTGCTTCAGTTCCCAGACCAGTAGCCAAAACCATTTATCGCATTGTACAAGAAGCTTTGACCAATATTTTTAAGTATGCAGAGGCTACAGAAGTAGAAATTCAGCTGAAAACCACTCCAGAATGGCTGTATTTGACCATAGAGGATAATGGGAAAGGTTTCGATCCCGATCGGAAAAGTTCTGGGTATGGTCTTAGAGGAATGCAAGAACGAGTAGCTGCTTTTGATGGTCAATTTCGACTTAAAACTTCACCAGGAAAGGGCTGTCGAATAGAAGTGCAAATTCATAGTTTGAATGAAGCCAAAAAAGTGTTACAAACCATAAACTAACTTTACTGTAGGATTAAAGAAAAGATCGGCGATCGCTATTAGCCTGGTACAGCTAATCAATAATTCCTACCTTGCTAAATTCTGGTAGTCCTCCCCAATATAATCCCCAGCCCAAGAAGAACAGGCACGCGATCGAATAGGACACCAAGAAAAATGCCAAAATCGGCTGTTGGCGTAAATGTTGCTTTCCCCAAATCCAAGTAAATAGGACAACACCTACAGCAAATGGGACACCCAAAACAGTTGTAGCCGATTCAACTACATCAATAAAGTAGTTAAAACCGTGAATAATTCCTGCCGTAATCTCAAATCTTAATCCCGAACGTTGCTTTAAAAAGGGGTTTTGCCACTGCCGATAAATTAAAAGCCCTGATAGTCCCACAAGTCCAAAATGCCAGATATAGTGACTGAGTATTTCATCATAGAAGTGGGTCAGTTGTTTGACTTGACTGTCAGAATCGGGTTGTGTTAAGTGTCCGATGGAGTTGGCAACTAAATGCATCCCTTGACCCTGAACCCAGAAGACAGCAAAGATAAGAAAAATAAGCATCTCCTGTTGACTGGGTGGACGATGGGGATGAATTTGAAATAGCAACCAGTAGAGAGGAATTAAAACCAAAGGTGTTAAGAGATCTAGAACATCGCCGTTTTTCATCAGTGGATAGAGCGTAAAGCGATCGCCCAAAAAAGCAGGAGCAATTATCAAAACAGCAAACAAAATAGCGAAGATTAAGGTTAGACGAGCCAGACGTTGCATTTCACTTTTCAGGGTTCAAAGGTCAAAGGTTTTAATTAGTTATGCATCAAAAAGGTTCTATTCAACTGAAAATCGCTGTGATTTTCTATGGCTGTAGTTTGGCCAAGCCGATCCAAAACCGATCTTACATTAACTAAATAGATTTAGGCATCATCAAGGTTAGGTAAGAGCAGCGAGGAAATGAAAACAGGGTGAGAAGTAATCATTCAGTTGTAATTAATCTAGGCAGAGGCAGTTTGAGCTACGGCTTTACTAACGTTATTGCCCAAATTATTGATGCAGATAATTCGATCGCAGCACAATTTACAGCTAGTTTACCGCGATCGCTCAAAGTAGCGGACTGCTATCAAATGTGGCAATCTATCTATTTAGCTTTATCTCAACGCTTGGTGATGTTGTCTCCAACTGAGTCGGAAGAAGACGATGATGATGAATTAGAAATAGATTCTTTTGGCGTTACTCAAGTTTCTCAACTCAGCTTTGAATCTGCTTGTAGTAACTTAGCCGATGAATTCAATAGTTGGTTGCAGCATTCTGAGTTTTTACAGCTAGAACAAAATATGTTGCGGTTGCCAAGGTAAACTAAACTACCCCACGCCCAGAAGGGCGGGATGCAATACTTCTCGTTTAAGCCTTTTTTTTGACTGGTTGTACTTGGGAAAAGGTTAAAGGAAAAAGGGAAAAGGTCGTGCGCTTGTTGCTAATTGTTCCTTTCCCCTTTGCCCTTTCCCCCTTAACCTAACCTTA
>JASJEI010000407.1 GCA_030064795.1 Pleurocapsa sp. MO_226.B13
TTGGCAGAGCAAGCGACTCTTAATCGCTTGGTTGTCCTAAAGGATACCGCTACGCATATGGGTTCGATTCCCACCGTTCTCATGCTTCTGTTAATGCCAGCCTTATAGTGAGACTGGTTTTTTGTCTAGAGCGATCGCCAATTAAACAAAAAAAGGGGGCGAACCCCCCGAAGAAACTAACGCTCCCGCACGGGAGCGAAGAAGCAGGGACACACAGAGACAGGAACAGCAGGGAACAGAACCGACACGGGAACGGACACGCACCACCAAAAACCGCAACGACGCACCACCACAAACGACGCACCACGAGAGAACGAAGAACCAGGAAGCAAGCCAGCCACAGGGGAAGCAAAAGCACCAGCAGCAGCACGGGAGGAGAAAGACACCACCACAACCCAACCAGAAACCGAAGCAGAAGAAAGAACCGACACGGGAAAACCCCCAAAAAAAACAACGCCACCAACGGGAGCGGCGAAGCGCGAAATCATAGGGCAAGTGGGGCAAGTAAAAAACCGCGAAGCGAACCTTAAAAGTTAGCCCCAACGCAGCTTGCGTTGCGCCCTTGACGAGCGATTTGGGGTGTGGGGATACCCCACATACAAATCCGCATAGCGAAGTATGAAATCAGAGATGGGAAAGGTATCCTCCATCAACTGCCAAAATTTGACCTGTTATGTAAGATGCAGAGGGAGAAGCCAAGAATACTACAGCCCCAGCGATTTCTGCGGGATGTCCCCATCGCCCAAGAGAAGTCCGTTTTCCCAACCAAGCAGCAAATTCTGGATTGGTGAGCGCCTCTGCGTTACTTTCAGTGGCAAAAAAGCCTGGGGCAACTCCGTTCACTGTAATACCAAATACTCCAAGCTCGGCGGCAAATGTGCGTGTTAGGGATTCTAGCCCACCTTTAGCAATTGTGTAAGCAGCAGAACGGACGCCGGCAATTGAGCCAACAATTGAGGTAATGTTAATAATTCTGCCCTCCCCATTGTCCTTCATAATCTTGGCTGCTTCCCGGCACAAGTTGAAAGGTGCGACAAGATCGGTATCAATCAGACGACGGACTGCATCTATCTCAAGCTCAAATAATTCCCGGCGATCGCGCATTCCCACATTATTGACGAGAATATCCAATCGCTTATATCTGGCTCGGATTTCAGCGAAGGCGTTTTGAACTGCTAATTCGTCTGCGATGTCAAACTGCATAGGGAAGGCTGATTCTTTAACTGAGGTTGAGTTAATAGTCTCAATTGCACAGATTAATTTTTCATAGTTACGTCCATTAATGAGAACCAATGCACCATAACTAGCAAATGCTCTGGCGATCTCAAGTCCCAGTCCTCGACCTCCACCAGTTACCAAAGCGACTTTCCCTTCTAAGGAAAATTCAGGAAATATCATGGACACAACTTAGCTCTAGAATTAAACAGAACACTTTCGTCGTGCTCTACAGTTGGGAATAGATCATAGAAGTGGTGCAGTAAAGAGCCCCACTTTTAATATTGTAGCGACTGTCGAAATCCAATTAGTCGAACCGATGTAAGCTAAAGGATAGTGAAACAAAATTAGTATAGTTTTCCCAACCAATTCGTCTTATTATTTGTTCGGGGAGTAACTACTACTATATATGGGATCCAAGCCACACTTCTAGATTTTTTACTGACTGATTAATATATAAATAACGAGCGCGAAATATACAGAAAGTCTAAGTTAATCAACTATTCAACTATCGATTTCTGGAGACCTAACTATGGCTAAGTTAAGATACAATCCTTGGCAAGAAATGAATTCTTTACAACGCCAACTAAATCGTTTGTTTGATGATGTTTTAGTTCCTACTAATTGGGATGACTTTGGTAATTTCTCTAAAATCCCCGCTGCGGAACTTACTCAAACCGATGATGAAATACATCTAAAACTAGAAGTTCCTGGCATGTCAGCCAAAGATTTAGACATTCAGGTAATGGCTGACCGTGTTGCGATCGCAGGTGAAAGAAAATCTGAAACCAAATCTGAAGAAAACGGTAGAACTCGCTCTGAATTCCGTTACGGTAAATTCCAAAGAGTAATCCCTCTACCCGCACGTATCCAAAACAACTTAGTTACCGCAGACTACAAAGACGGAATTTTAAATCTAACTTTACCATTATCTGAAGAAGAGAAAAATAAAGTAGTAAAAGTAAATCTTCTCAAAGAGGAAGCTGCTCAATAGTTTTTCAAATGTAACGAACTAGTCAGATAGGTTATATAGTTAAACCCAGTTGCGATCTTTCGTAACTGGGTTTTTTGTTGAGAAGCGATCGCGAAGCCAAATTAATTCTGAACTTCTATCATTTTTTTAATACCTTATGTTACTCCTTGCACTGAATCTATCTCATTGTTTTCGAGAAAGTCTGGGAGAAAGAAATTTGTTTGTAATCCTGTTGACAGGGATGTGGTCGCTCGATAAACCAGTGTTTGTCTCCTGCTTTTGATAAGGAAGATATTTGACTACCAGCACTAACAAACTCTCCATGCATACAAACACCACCCTGATGATCTCTTAAAATTGATTTGGCTGTCTCTACGGAAAACTTTCCTTGATTCGATTGGCATAATTGCCTGACTCTGCCTTCTCTAGAATTAGGAGATGGCACATCACTAAGAAAGCTACTGCTAAATATTCGCGCCCAATCAAAATCTTCTGCACTCTTACACAATTCCCGGTCAACGGCATACTCAACTACTTCAGGGTGGCGAATAGTACCAGCATTCCTAATACTGAGATTGTTAGAAATCGATCTCGTACCGCTAGTTACTCGTTCGGCAACCCAATATCTATCTGCTGTTTCCAGTACCCATGCTTCTTTCCTGTCGGCAATCAAAAAAGAGTTGTGATAGTTCATCTGAAAATGTTCGGCGCAGTTACCTCCTTGTCCATATTGGGACAACAACTCGACAATAACCTGCAAAGCGGAGATCGCGCTCTGACCCCTTTCTAAACCCAACCGAACTAGATCCATGCCTAATAGACCAGTACTGCGAGTGGGTTCTCTCGTCCAGACAGCTTCATTGCCGATGACCACACCACATTCGCTCTGACCCCATTTCTGCGCCCCACATCCACCTGGGACGGGAAATAATCACGGCTAAGGTATCTTCGGCTTGAGGAATTGTTACGTAGGTGCATTTAAGAGAAGTGAGGGTCTTATAAGTTTGAGCGGGAATTCTGATTACATCTTGAATTTCTCCCGCTGGGCGAGCGCTATTTTTGCCGAAAATTAGATCTCCTTCTTCAGTAACATCTGGTAGAGCCACCATAGAATCACACATTATTATCGCTCCTGCTGTAATTTATTCTCCAGTAATTTGAACCAAAACACTACGACGACGAGGACCATCTAATTCAAAAAATAACACCGATTGCCATGTTCCCAATGCCAATTTACCATCAACCAAAGGAATGGCTTCACTGTTGTTAAGCATCATGGCAATTAGATGGGAATGTGCATTCATCGGTTCGTCAGGAGGAACATCTCGTAGATGTAGATCGTTGTGTAAATATTTGGCTACTGGTGGTGCTAGTTTGTGAAAATGATTCTTTAAGTCCTCCAGCAATCTAACTTCATACTCGTTAATCGCTAAAGCAGTTGTCGTATGACGAGAAAAAACTATGACCTGACCGTTGTTTATCGATGTCTTAGCAATAATTGCTTCTATTTTAGGGGTTAGGTTGTGAATATTGATTCCCGTTTCGGTTTCAAGCTCGATAAATTGATTGATAATTGGCATTTTTTCAGTTTTCTCGGATTAAATTCATTTATTATCTCTTGTCAATCAACATTCGCTCTCGCATAATCGACCCAACTATGAAACCTATGATCTCCTGACAGCTTTGGCAGTCAACTATTATCGAACGTGAGCGAAAAACAACTAGAGCTATTCAACATTTCTACCAGCCTATCGAGTAGAGCAGCCCCCCAAGCTCATGAGCTTTGATGCTCTACAGAACATGGAAGTCTAGAATCTTCAAACATCAACAATACATATTAAATACCGAACCACCACAGCAAACTAGCTTGTTTGACCCACCAAGAAGTCACTGTGATAGTGATGCGATTAATCCTTTTGCCCTGAAGTTGAAACCTTTTTAAGTATTAAATTCTGGATTCAGTATAATTTAATTGTGTTATGAAACCCAATAAATTGTCCCAGATAATTGTGAATTAACCCATTGCTTCTAGATAATTAGATTAAAGATAGAAGTCTAATTAAATCATGTTTGGTAAATATATTAGCTTTAGTATTAGCTTGGGGATTATAGCAGCAATTTTAGCTGGAATCCTTCAATGGTTAAATATATCCGCAGGTAGTTTAGTTGATTGGTTAATTGGAATTGCTTCTTTTTGGTGGCTGTTAATTATTGTTACTATTCCCTGGAATATTTATTTTGATGCGAGCGAAACACTAACTGAGGCTGAAGGATCTCAAGAAAAAGGAATTCAAGTCGATTTAAAACAACTCAACTATGTTCGTCAAGTAGCTCGCTGGTCAATCATTGGCGCGATCGCTCTACATTTATTTTCTGCTTCTGCTTTGTATTTATTGGCTGCTACTGGTATTAGTAATGTCGGTTATGTCAGTTCGAGTTTAACTTTGTTACTGACAATTTTGCGCCCAGCTATTCGTGGTTATCAATATCTAACTACCAGATTATTAACTATTAAAAAAGAGGTTAAGTATCCTCGTGAAGACGCTATTGAACTTGGTAATCAACTAAAATTACTTGAAACAAGAATTAAAGCATTAGAAGCTCTATTAGATCTAAAAAATCCCGATTCCTTAATCAAAAAACAACAAGATTCAGTCCAAGAAATTCGCCATCAGCTAGCACTTCAAAAAGCGTTATTAGAAGAGGAGCGAGCTAAAAATACAGTCGAACACGAACGAATTTCTAGAGAAGCCATAACCGCTATTTCTCAATTAAGTGAAGACAGTCAATTTTTGAGTCATGTTAGAGAAATTATTCGCTTTGTCAAAACAGCATAAAAGCAATCGCGATCGCGATCGAGTACCAATATTTAAATAAGAAAAGTAATTATTTGGAAAAAATCGAATGGTTTCGCACTCGCCTTCAAAGTTGGGCAGAAGATAATTTGAGAGATTATCCCTGGCGCCAAACTAAAGACCCTTATTCTATTTTAGTTGCCGAATTCTTACTTCAGAGAACCGATGCCGATACGGTCGTACCAATATACAAAGCTTTTCTAACTCAATATCCGACTCTAGAGCGACTGGCGATCGCGACCGTAGATGACATAGCAGATTTATTGCAACCATTGGGTTTATTCTTCAGAGCCAAAAGATTATCTGAAACTGCCAGGATTATTAATCAGAAGTATGGTGGAAAAATCCCCGAATCGGAAACCGAACTACTAAAACTCCCAGGCATCGGCAAGTACACTGCCAGGGCGATTTGTTCTCAGGCGTTCGATAAGCCAGCAGCCGTTTTAGATACCAATGTCGCCCGTATTTTAGAAAGATTCTTTGGCATAGAAGGAGGAAGGGTAAAATCTCGGTGTAAGATTCTCTGGAACGCAGCAGAAACCGTCGCGCCAGATACAAATGTCGGACATTGGAATTTAACTTTACTGGATTTTGGAGCATTAACTTGTACTGCTAGAAATCCTAGATGTTCGGAATGTCCTCTTTCTGTACGATGTTATTGGTTTAATTTTAATTAACAACTTATTTTAATCGGCAATTGCTACTCTACAATAATCTGAATCAGCAAGTGCGATCGCGACGATTACAATGCCTATAAATACTAGCCTTTACCCCGATAATTGGAACAGTCTAGCATTGAAAGTAAAAGAAGCTGCCCAGTGGCGATGTCAGTGCTGTGGGAAGAAATGTTACAAGCCAGGAGAAAGACCAGATAATCTTACTCGTCGAGAATGGACGGCTAACATCTTACAGGTACATCATCGTAACCATGACACGACGGATAATCGACTATCTAATTTGCTGTCTGTTTGTGCTGCCTGTCATCTGGGTTTACATCGCAGTAGGTATTCTCCTGTTAGTGAGGGTCAGCTAAAATTGTAAAGAGCGATCTGAAATTATCCGCTGATGAGGGTGATGTTATCGGCTATTACGATTCTGCTGATGATTTCAGGTCGAGGCATTTATGATTTCAGTCCCTTACAGTTAACTCCTAACTCCTAACCCAGCTTCAGCCAAGGATAGTGTTGCAAATCCTGACGAGTCCAGCAGGAAATTCCCCCCTGATGAGATACGGTTTCCACAGCTATAAGCGCATCGGGATCTTCAAAATCAATTTGTCCTGGACTACCGATCTTTTCAAGTTCTTCAAGGATAGTGCGATCGAGAAAATCTTCTTCATCGTCACTGGAAATTTGACCCTTAAAACCCAAACGGTGCATATCGACATAGAAACTTTTACCAGCTAACTTCGATAGCCAGTTTGTGACTACTTCTTTTGCCTTGGTTTCAAATTCTGTTACCGATTGAAAAGAGAAAATCACCGTGACCGGGACAATTCTTGAGAAATTGTTGACCAAACCCGGCTCTTTTAATAGCTTCTCGTTGAAGTTGGCTAGAAAGCTGGCAACACTATCTACTTTAAGCAATAGTACATTCTCAAACTCACTTTGATAGACTTTGCCTAATTCTTCAAGTAGTAAATAAGCTTGGCTAAAGCTGTGTTCGTGTACTTTAACCATTACATTCCAGTCCAGCATTTTGCTTCTCCTAAAATTCTTAATGACAGAAAAACTGCGATTGCACCTATTAAAACGATTTCCGCACCAAGCAAAACCGAAAAGGTAACAACGCAAATAGAACCAACCACACGGGCAAATTCCAGCGCAGATTAGCTTCAGTTTCAGAGATAGTCAGATCTATAGTCGAAATAGCCATAGTTAACTTTTTTATTTCAAACGGCTTGATAATTTCAGCTCTTCGATTCTGATTTGAAGTTAAATCAAAAGTTTGAGAAACTTGTGGGGGTAAAATGCGTTCGTTACGTTTCTCCTCAAGTAAAGCGACCGTTTATGATTCATTGAGCGACAGTTTGACGGTTCTGTTGTCTCTGTGATGGGTGGTGAGCTTAAAACTCGACCCTCTACTTTTTGGATCTTAGTCAGTTGATAAAGATTACTTTCGCGGCTCAGTATCACTTTTGGTGAACCAAGATAACAGGCGATCTCAATCAAGAAACGAAAAGCTAAAGTACTTCCAAATTTTGGATAATTCATGTTTTTTTCTTCTACTCTAGACATTACTTATTAGTCTTCCGCCAATCCC
>JASJEI010000091.1 GCA_030064795.1 Pleurocapsa sp. MO_226.B13
TAAAGTAATTGGCTTGATATCCTGGTTCAAAATAACGATCGTCATCAAAGACATCATAAGTAGGTAATAACCGCTTGTGAAAGATCTGTTTGATTTCTCCCCCATCGATTAACGCCATGCTATTGTACAGGGGTTTTTGTCCTTTTGAATGTGCGTCAGGATTGGTTTCTACCGTACCGATTAAGACGGCGATGTTTTTTGGTAGTTGTGTTGCGATCGCTTTTAGTTTGTTACTCATCGACTCGACGAAGCCAGGATAGAGTAATAAGTCTCTGGGAGGGTAGCCACAAAGGGATAGTTCGGGTGTTAGTAACAGCCGTGCGTTTTGTTTGGCTGCATCCCCAGCAGCAGTGATTATTTGTTGGGCGTTGTTGGTGATGTCGCCGATGGTGGGGTTTAGTTGGGCTAGGGCTATTTTCATTTTTGGTTAATGGTTCATAGTTGATTGGTTTTGTTTCACGCAGAGGCGCAAAGACGCAGAGGGTTTGATGGTTTAAGCTGAAGATTTTTGAGAGAGAAAGGGATTTAGTATATGTATTGTTTTTTGTTTGAATAGTTGATTTTTAGTTTTTGCAATATTTGTTGTATTTTGTTTTTAAAGGATATCTCGATCGCCCGTTGATAATCGATCGAAGCTTCTTTATATCTTCCAAGTTGCATTAAGGATATGCTACGTTTATGCCATATTTGATCGCAATTCGGTTTAATTGCTATTGCTTTATCGAAAGATGCGATCGCCTTATTATCCCAAGGAACATTACAATTGGGCTTAGTTTCCCAAGCGCGATCGCAAGCTTTGAGACATTCTTCGGATCTTCCTAAATGAATTAAAACCGCAGTTTTTTTACACCAAGCATAATGATAGTCTGGTTCTAATTTTAATGCCCGATCGTATACTGCTAAAGATTCAGAAGATTTATTTAAGTTACTTAAGGAACGACCTTGTTCAACTAGTTTACTTGCTGTAAGGTATTCTTGTTTATTATTCATAATTCTTCAAATAAAATATTCTCTATAATTATTCGATATATCCAATTTATCTACTAAATTTTAAATAAGATAAACAATAACTAATTTACAGTTTTCTAGTTTTAATTTATATTCAATAAATAAGCGGGTAATAATCAATAACTAAATAAACAATAACGGTTTGTCTTTTAATGGTGCAAAAGCCTCAGAACTGAACTTATATAAACTTGCAGGACGACCAGCACCACGAGATACTTTGACTCCTGTATCGGATAAAATACCTAACTTTAATAAGCGAGAACGGAAATTAGAATAGTCGGAGAAATTTTCCCCTAAAATTGTGCAGTAAAGTTGATAAACTTCGTTTAATGTAAATTCAGATGGCAAAACATCAAAAGCGATCGGGCTATATTGCAGTTTACTTTTAAGTCGATTCCAGCCATAGTTTAAAATTTCATCGTGGTCGAATGCTAACTTTGGTACTTCGTTTACTTTATACCAAGAAACACTATAGTTTGCCTTATTAATAATTCTGGCAGCTTCATATCTCACTAAAGCAAAATAGCTGACTGATAAATATCTCACACCAAAACTTTCAGGACTTTCTCTGGGATCTCTCCCAGGGTCGCCAAAGGAATATAATTGTTCTAAATATAAATTATCTACCTGTATTTTTTCGGCTAAAGTACGATATGCAGCATCGGTTAAAGACTCTCCTTGTCTGACTAAGGTTCCTGGTAAACTCCAATAATTCTTAAAAGGTTCGTCATTTCTTTTACGCAACAAAACCAATACCCGATTGTAGGCAGTATCGACTGAAAAAATCACGTTGTCTACCCCGACTTTAAAATCAGCTAAATTTTCTGACTTACTACTAGTTTGGGGTTGAGAATTAGTTTTCATCACTTTACTTCATCGCTTTTACTGATTACTCATTACTTCCGTAGCTTCGTTATATAAATCCTGGTGGAAAATATAATCATTAACCGCAGGAGTAATTAAACTTTGGTCTTTTTGCAAACGATAGGTACTAGAAGAAACTTTGGGTGCATTTAAAGTCGCGATCGCAAATCTGCCTCCAATTGCTTTTAAAGCTTTTAGGTCTTGTTCTTTGATGCCATATCCCGAACGGGGTACAATTAAGACCTTGACTTGCTTGAGTAATTCTTCAATTCGATACCAGCTAGTAATCTGGGCTAAAATATCCGAACCGATGACTAGGGTAAACTCTACTTGTTGACCCCATTTTTCTCTAGCTTTCTTGACGGTAATCAAAGTACGACGATCGCTTAACTCTGGATGCAAACTGATATTATCCCGAACCAGATTGAGATCGGCGATCGCTAAATTTAACATTGTAGTACGATCTGCCAAAGAAGCCTGATGCTGTTTAAAAGGATTATCTGATGCCCAAACTACCACGCGATCGTAATGTTGCGATAGCCAACGCAGTATGGTTTGATGTCCTACTGTGGGGGGATCGGCACTAGTACCAAAAAGAGCAATTTTTTCCATAGGTTAATTTTTAGTAGCTGAATTTTCTTCGAGAACAGTCTGATGCAGTGATTCTAAAGCAGTAGATATATTCACAGTAAAATTTTGGGGGTTGTTTAATCGACGTACATCAGCAGCAAGACTATCTAAAGAATTTGCCGTGCGTTGACTGATTTGTTCTATGGTTTCTGTTGATTGTAATCTTTTACCACCCTGCATAACTATTGCCAATAAACCTCGTTCGTTATCTTGGGGTAATTCGGTTTGTAATCCTAGCCTATCTGACAGTATTTGATTATCGACTACAGTGCGAAAAATCTGTTTGCGTCCAGGATAAGTTGCCTTGCTGCTAGACTGTTTCATAGTCGGAAGATCGTCTATTTCTACTAGTTTATATACCCCGTTTACTGGTGAACCCGTAACTAACTTGGTGCCAATACCGTAGCCATCTATAAATGCATCCTGTTGTTTTAGTTTGGCAATTTCCCATTCATCTAAATCTCCACTGACAAAAATTTGAGTTTCAGGCAAAGAAGAATGTACCATTTGCGATAATTTTACTAAATCTCCCGAATCGATTCTTACTCCCGTCACCTGCATTTTGCCTTCGTTGACTCGATCTTGTAAGCGTTCGATCGCTGCTACAGTATCGTAGGTATCAATTAATAGGGGTGCATCGGGAAAATAATTTTGAAAGGCTCTAAAAGCTTCATCTTCTTCTCCTGCTAAGGCGTTAAATGCCATAACTAAAGCATGGGCCATTGTTCCTTGGGGTTGCTTGCCCAATTTTAAGGCCGCTAAGACGTTAGATGTACCATCAAAACCTGCTGCTAAAGCGGATCTGGCTGCCCAAATTGCCCCTTGGGGACTAAATGCTCTTCTAGTACCAAATTCCATAATTTTCGCGGTTTTTCCCACAATATCTCTAATTCTGGCTGCTTTGGTTGCAATTAATGTCTGATAATTAATGATATTGAGTAAACAGGTTTCTACTAGTTGAGCTTGCCACAGTGGTGCTTCTATTCTCAAAATGGGTTCGTTGGCAAAAATTGCCGTACCTTCTGGCACTGCCCAAACATCTCCTGTAAAGCTCGCTGACTCTAGTAACTGCCAAAACTCCTGGGGTACGCGAGCGAAAATCTCTAGATTTTGCAAGGCTTTGATTTGTTCGGAATTAAAGCGCAATTGCTCTAGATACTCTATTGCTTGAGTTAAACCCATGGCAATTAGATAACTAAAATCATCGGGCAGATGTCTGGTAAATAGTTCAAAACTCGCTTTTTTATGAGCAATTCCTTCCCCTACATAGCAGGCTGCCATGGTTAATTGATATAAATCGGTTAGTAAAGTATGGTCTTGGGGGTTTATATTAAGCAGACTATTTGCTATAATGTTTTTCATACTGTAAAAGTAAACTATTTTTGGTAATTATTACTATAAATAATATACATAAATCTAAAAAATAGTCAATATGTATTAATTAGCTGAAGAAAAACAAATATAATTATTCGCTAAAAACTTTGCTGAGCGTCGAGGAGATTTTTGTATTCAAACAAAGCGATCGCTTCACAGCAGCAGATTATAACTATAATCAGCCTCTATTAATCAATTTAAATCATGAGTCAACCAAAGCGATCGCGTCCTCTTTACTGCAATCTTCCTCAAAATCCTGATGCTGTCGATATCGCCGACTCAGAAGCTGCTTTTAATGTAATTCACGATGCCATCCTTAATCTTTGGGATACAGTTAATAAACTATCTAGTATTCAACCTCCAAGACGAGAACGTTACTGCGTCACACTCTTTGGTTCGGCGAGAATTCAGCCAGATACGCCACTATATAGCGGAGTGCGCCATCTAGCCGAGGAACTAACCAAAATGGGCTGCGATATTGTTACTGGCGGTGGCCCTGGTTTGATGCAGGCAGCAAATGAAGGTAGTGTCATTGCCGATCCCAAAGATCTCACTAAATCAATTGGGATTCGTGTCGATCTTGGATTTGAACAGGACACTAATCCCTTTGTCGAGCAAGCCTATCTTCATCGAACCTTTTTTTCTCGACTACATCATTTTGTACTTGCCTCCGATGCTTTTGTAGTGCTGCCAGGAGGAATTGGCACGGCTTTAGAGGCTTTGATGATTTGGCAATTGTTGCAAGTCCGTAAACTACAAAACACACCCTTGATTATGGTCGGGACTATGTGGAGTGAATTGGCGATTTGGGCAAAAAAACATACCATTGATGTCGAACCACCGATGGCCGATCCCGCAGATCTGAGTATTCCAGAATGTGTAGATAGTTGCGAAGCGGCGATCGCTTTGCTCAAAAAAGCTCACCAGCAATGGCAAGCTTGCAATGATAATGCCAGCTAACCATAATTGAGAACGTTTATATCCCTTCGATATATGGAAGATAACAACCCTCGCCCCCAATTATCTCAGTTGAATTCACCCATAGATCGTCGATTAGTTCGACAATTGGCAACTGCTTCTGAGGGTTTACTTTGGTTGAGTGAATCAGATTATCCCTGGCAAGTTGTTTGCTGGCAAAATGCAGACAGCTTAGATCCTCAGACAGTTTTGCAGCACTATAATTATCATCCTGCAACCAGAATAGTTACTAAAACACCAAATTCTTTTTTTGCACCTGCAACCAGAGAACAAGAATGGCACGATGAGACAGAAAAAACCGAAGTTAAACGCTATCAGGCTTTGTTCGATCTCTTAGAAAAAAATTTACAGGATTTACAAGTTTATCTAGTAGGAGAGGTAGAGATCGATGTTTATATTTTGGGAAAGACTGACACTGGTGCAATTATTGGTTTGTCTACAAAAGCGATTGAAACTTAAGCAGCGCGATCGCTGGTAAAGTGATGCAAGCCGAACTACAGGATTTGAGGGAAAATTATTTATTACAAACTAGATACCAATGGTGATGGTGCGATCGATGAGATGATACTAGTAGTGCGTCTAAACTAAATTGAGTAACTAATGAAATCCCTACAAGATTACACAATTGTCATTCGTCCCGACGATAATAAGACCTTTGTGGCTTACGTACCTGCAATTGAAGGGTGTCATGCTTGGGGAGAAACAGCAGAAGCAGCAAAAGCAGAATTAGATAACGTCTTCACCATGATAGTAGGAGAATATCAAGAAATAGGGCGTTTTCTTCCTCAAGACGTTGAATTAGTTATTAACAATGCCAGCTAAAGCCAATTACGAACAGATATCTTTAAAAGTCAAAGACAAGGGGCTGGAATTCGATTCCAGCCCGTGAGTTGTCCGTCTGGTTTCAAAATGGCTGCGGTTTAGGTTCGCGCTTAATATATCTCTAGGAATTGCAATTCAAATCTTAGCAAAGACACTCTTAACGGCGGGATGAACGATCTTGCCAGCTTTGATATTTAAACCTCTTGCCAAAATCGGATTTTTTTCTAGGGCAGAGATCCCATGGTCAGCTAGTTGCATAACATAAGGTAAGGTAGTGTTATTCAAAGCTTGAGTTGCCGTCCAAGGTACAGCACCAGGCATATTAGGCACGCCAAAATGAACTACTCCCTCTTCTATGTAGGTGGGTTGGCTATGGGAAGTGGGACGCAAAGTTTCAATACAGCCTCCTTGATCTACCGCTACATCGACAATTACCGAACCAGACCGCATCTGTGCCACTAAACTACGAGATACTAATACTGGGGCTTTTTTGCCGACTACTAACACCGCACCAATTAGTAGATCTGCATCGATTACAGCGGTTTCGATAATTGCAGGACTACTGTATAGTAACTCGACTCGCGAACCAAATAAATTCTCTAGATAAGATAGACGTTCGACATTAATATCAATAATCTGGACTCTTGCACCCATGCCGATCGCAATTTTGGCTGCTTCTGTACCGACTACACCACCGCCTAAGATTACTACGTTACCTGGACGGACTCCTGGGAAACCACCTAACAATACTCCTCTACCTCCCTGTTGCTTTTCGAGATATCTCGCGCCAAACTGAACCGATAAACGTCCAGCAATAATGCTCATTGGGGTTAATAGAGGTAAGCTACCATTATCTAACTCTACAGTTTCATAGGCGATCGCCGTTGTCCCCGATTCAATTAAAGCTTTAGTTAAGTCGCGATCGGCTGCTAGATGAAGATAGGTAAACAATATTCGATCGGGTTGCAAATATTGGTATTCACCTGGTAATGGTTCTTTGACCTTGACTATTAATTCTTTACTCCAAGCTTGGGCTGCATTGTCAACGATTTTTGCCCCTGCTTGTTGATACTCTTCGTCTGTAAAACCCGAACCCATTCCCGCCTGAGTTTCCACATATACTTGATGATTAGGGGATAATGCCCGAACACTATTAGGACTCAAACCGACCCTAAATTCTCGATCTTTTGTTTCTTTAGGAACGCCTATTTCCATCTAATTTTCCTGACTCGATCGTCATTCAATACTGCTTGATTGCTAAAAGTAATTAACCTATTAAGGGTAATATAATTTATCAAGATAATTTGCTTGAAGATTCTATAGTGAGATTGTCTGACTATCGATCTGGATAAGATCATTCGCGATCGCTCTTGTAGGAAGTACGAGTATGACAACCAAGCCAATTGAATTCGACCGAGAACGTGCCAGTCAATACAATCTCGATATTCGTAAAGCAATTCCAGGTTACGAAGCTTTGCATGGCATGGCCCAAAGTTTACTTCAGACTAATCTCTCATCTTCAGCTAGGTTATTAGTAGTTGGATCGGGAACGGGGATGGAACTAATTAATTTCTGTCAGCAAAATTCTCAATGGATACTAACGGGTGTCGATCCTTCTCAAGATATGATGATAATAGCCAGACAAGAACTGGCGAAGCGAAAACTTTTAGCGCGAGTAAATCTTCATAGGGGTGATCTTGATTCTCTCCCACAAACAGAACCGATGGACGCAGCTACATTAATCTTAGTCATGCACTTTCTCCCCGACGATGGCTCTAAGTTAGAGTTACTCAAAAATATTGCCCGACGCTTAAAACCAGGGGCAGAATTTATCTTAGCCGATCTTCATGGAGATAAATCTGCACGGTATTTTACTAAGTTAAAAACTGCTTGGCAGGCTCATTATTTTAACCAGTTAGATGATGCTAACAAGACTCAAGCCGAATCAGAATTTGAGACCAGGATTGATAACTCCATACATTTTATTTCTGAAGCCAGAATTAGGGAATTATTAAACACCGCAGGATTCGATCTAGTCAGTAAGTTCTATAATGCTTTTTTGTTTGGTGGTTGGACTGCTAAATTTACTGGTAGCTGATTCTAGATCGCCCTAACATTTCACTTTTACTCACCCAGAAACTACTATGACTGAACCAATTCGGATTTTGATGTGCGCCCCCGATCATTACGATGTGGATTATGTAATTAATCCGTGGATGGAGGGGAATATCCACAAGTCGGCGCGGGATAAAGCTGTGGAACAGTGGTCGAAACTAAATTTTGTCTTGAATGAGATTGCCCAGGTGGATTTGGTTCGAGGACAACCAGGCGTACCCGATATGGTGTTTACTGCCAATGCAGGTTTGGTATTGGGAGATAATGTCGTTCTCAGTCGCTTCTATCACCCCGAACGTCAGGGAGAAGAACCACATTTTAAAAAATGGTTTGCAGATAACGGCTTTAAGGTTTTTGAATTGCCCAAAGACCTGCCTTTTGAGGGTGCAGGAGACGCTCTATTAGACCGTGAAGGACGTTGGTTGTGGGCTGGTTATGGTTTTCGTTCGGAACTAGATTCTCATCCCTATATCGCCAAATGGTTGGATATTGAAGTTTTGTCTCTGCGCTTAATAGACGATCGCTTTTATCATCTCGATACCTGTTTTTGTCCCCTCAAAGGTGGTTACTTACTTTATTATCCCGATGCTTTTGATTCCTATTCCAATCATCTGATTGAAAAGCGCGTCCCCGCAGAAAAGAGAATTGCGATCGCCGAAGCTGATGCGGTTAATTTTGCCTGTAATGCGGTTAACGTGGAAGATACGGTAGTAATGAACAAGGCAAGTGGGGAACTCAAGCAGGATCTTGAAGATGTGGGTTTTAAGGTTATTGAAACTCCCCTCACCGAATTTCTCAAAGCTGGTGGTGCAGCTAAATGTCTGACCCTGAGAATTAACGAACCAGTGCTACCAGACGTTCATGCTAGTACCCCTTTAGAAAGTCGCGTTATCAGCATGGAAGGACACCTGCTGGATGCAGGGATTATGAATCGTTCTCTGGATTTAATCGTAGACAATGGCGGTAGCTTTAAGGTCTTAAATTTTCACCTAGGTTTAGAAAGACAAAGTACTTCTAGTGCTGAGGTGAGAGTATCTGCCCCCGACCATGAAGTGATGGAAACCATCATGAGTCAGTTAATTGAAATTGGGGCAGTCATTCCTGAAGATGAGGGTAGAAACGCAGTTAGCGAAATTTGTGACTTAGATGGAGTTGCGCCAGACGATTTTTACGTGACTAATATCTATCCTACCGAAGTTAGAGTCAACGATCGCTGGATACGAGTAGAAAACCAACGCATGGATGGGGCAATTGTCATTAATGAAGCTGCTGGCAAGATTACCGCTCAATGTAAAATTTTAAGAGATTTAGATCGGGGCGATCGCGTTGTCGTCGGGGTTGACGGAATTCGTACCGTCCGCAAACAAGCTAACCGAGAAGCAAAAGCCAAAGATGAATTTAGCTTTATGGGTGCGGGAGTATCCAGTGAGAGAAGAGTTGAGTTGGTAGTAGAACAAATCGCCTGGGAATTGCGTCAAATTCGCGATCGCGGTGGTAAAGTCGTCGTCACCGCAGGGCCAGTAGTGATCCATACAGGAGGGGCAAAACACCTTTCTCGTCTCGTCCGTGAAGGCTATATTCAAGGGGTACTCGGAGGAAATGCGATCGCCGTTCACGATATCGAACAGTCACTGATGGGGACATCCTTGGGGGTAGATATGCAAAAGGGTATTCCCGTCCGAGGCGGACATCGCCATCACCTCAAGGTAATTAACACCGTGCGTCGTTATGGCAGCATCGCCAAAGCGGTGCAAGCGGGAGTAGTCAATCAAGGCATCATGTATGAATGCGTCAAACACAACGTACCTTTTGCCCTGGCTGGTTCAATTCGAGATGATGGTCCTCTGCCCGATACCCAAATGGATCTGATTAAAGCTCAAGCAGAATACGCTCGACTCTTAGAAGGTACAGATATGATCCTGATGTTGTCTACCATGCTGCATTCTATTGGCGTGGGTAATATGACCCCTGCGGGAGTAAAAATGGTTTGTGTCGATATCAATCCTGCGGTAGTTACTAAGTTAAGCGATCGCGGTTCTATAGAGTCAGTTGGCGTAGTCACCGATGTCGGCTTGTTCCTCAGTTTGTTGGTCAATCAATTAGATAAGTTAACTAGTCCTTATCAGACAGTTTAGATTTATGTGGGGCGTAACCAAAACTACGCCCTAGATTTTTTTGAGAGAGTATTTGTCAACAAAAAATTAAACTGGGGACTTGGGGACTAATACTTCCCTACCTCCCTTGTAGAGACGCGACGGGGCTTATAAATTCTTGAGGTTTCCTCAAGAAACAGCCCCTCATATATCGCGTCTCTACTCCCTATCTCCCCACTTTTTTGGTTTTTAAGATTTACTTGACAAACAGTTTCTGATTTTCCAGCTTTTCTTAACAGAAAAAAGCTTCAGAATTTAATTCTTGAAGCGATAAATTGTTCGGTTTTATGATTTGGTTTTAGATTACTCCCGGGCCTTTTCCACCAGGTTCGTTAATCTCTTTTAATTCTTGGGCGCGTTCTGCTTTTTCCTGTTCCTATTTTTCTTTTAAATCTCCTGGTTCTTCGACATACATTTCCAGGGTAAGAGCATCTCAAACCCTATTGACAAAAGGATTGTAGAACAGTCATCATATATTCATTATTCATAGCAGCCCGCTTCATTTTCTGGCGTAAACTACGTTTAATAGTTTTCTCTAGAT
>JASJEI010000408.1 GCA_030064795.1 Pleurocapsa sp. MO_226.B13
AAAACATAGTAATAAAAATAGATACCATAATAGAGACAGAATAAGATACTGATACCGAGCCATAGATATTTATAACTACGGTTAATTGTTGATGGTTGATTATTGATTGTCACTCTTTGTTATTGTTTTGCAAAAAATACAATATATTAGTAAAGTACAAATTATTGCTATTACTTAGCCGAGCGAATAAAACTTAAAATCATATTCACTAACTGAAACATTAATTATATAGAATAGGCGACTCTAAATCCCGTTCCATGATATCGATAATGAGAAAGTTCTTGTTGAACCTCTTGGGCTATTATTTGTCTTTCCTCTTCAGTAGCGTTATCAATATTTTGTAATAATCGAGAGTACCCTTTAGAGTGTCGTCGTTTAAATAAGGATTACGAAGTTTTGCCTGCAACTTCTGAAACGATGATTCGAGTCGCCATGATTCGCCTCATGTTAAGAAGACCGGCATAATCTAATACTTTTCAGACATCCTCTGAATCTGCAATATAAATTTACAAACTTTTCTTGCTTTTTTTTTAAATATTCACTTTAACTACCCATCGTAAACTATTATTTTACTTGATTAAAACTAATTTTCTAGTAATGAAATTAGTAAGAATCTTTGGTATCTAAATATTAGGAGTGAATTAATGTCTAGTTTAAGTATTTCTGATCTACCTTTTTTATATGATATGAGACAAACCGATAATCAAGTTCTCAAAATTCCTGGTGCTACTGAGATTCAAGGAGGTCAAAACCTACTGGACTCAGTTGAAGATATTTCCAAAGAACTTGAAGACACTCTTGAATTCTTGGCAGACGAAGCTGCTAAAGGTCCTATGCGACTAGAAAATCGCCTATCTGGCATTCCGCAACTTCTCTAAAACCCTTATATTTAGTGAGATTAGGTGATTTCTGGAAATAAATATACCATTAGCTCAACAGAGAAGCGAGTGATGTGACAGCAATACTTGGTACTTTCTTTTATGGAAATCACCTAAGTGTGATTGAAACCTGTCGTCTGAGAGATATTAATCCTTGGATAACAATCGCGGAGGTTTTGGCTAATGCTCGACAAGGAATTGGTCCACCACCATTTACGGTACGGCAGTTAATTAGTAGACAGTGGTAGAGATATCCAGTGTCCTCAATTTCCCTTGCTTTTTTGGAGGGGGAATGAGTGGTTACATCGTTGCCATCCCCCAGATTGGCTCAACGTTGTTTAAAATTGCGATAAGCCCGAAGGGCATGGCTTCGCTTACCGCCAGTCCAGAAAAAAAGTTGGCTCGATCGTCAAACAATTGTCATTACTGTGATATCTTCCATCGCCTCTCTTCGAGTAGGCGTGGGTCTTACGCGACGAGGATAAATTTTCTTGGCCATCGAACCATAGCAAGCATCGTTACCAAACTTTGGCTTGATATACAAACTTCAATCACAATAAAGAAAACCTGGCAACAGCAGTAACTTTATTCTTTAATAACTATGAACCAAGTAGAAAATTCCTATATTCGTTGGTTTGCCGATTTAACTAATGAAGATGTAGAAGTCGTAGGGGGGAAAAATGCTTCCCTCGGAGAAATGATTGGCAATCTTAAGGAAGAAGGAGTAAGAGTACCAGATGGCTTTGGGACGACAGCGGAAGCCTATCGGC
The DNA here is from genome assembly GCA_030064795.1 of Pleurocapsa sp. MO_226.B13. The sequence goes on from JASJEI010000408.1 coordinate 1,649, forward strand.
AATTTTTACAACATAATCACTTAGAAGACCAAATCAAATCTCAGCTTGCCGATTTAGAACAGCAAAATCAGTCTCTAGAACGGGTTGGTAAAACTATCCGTCGCCTATTCTATCAGGCAAAATTTCCCCCAGAAGTAGAACAAGCGATCCGCCAAGCCTATAGAGAACTAAGTCAAAAGTACGATAGCCAAGAAGCAGACGTTGCTGTTAGGAGTAGTGCCACCGCCGAAGATTTACCAGAAGCCAGTTTTGCAGGACAACAAGAGACCTTTCTCAACGTCACGGGAGAAGAGGAGGTTTTAGCAGCCTGTCGCAAATGTTATGCTTCTTTGTTTACCAACCGTGCAATTAGCTATCGTCAGGAAAAGGGTTTTGACGACCTTGAGGTTGCTCTTTCCATCGGTATTCAAAAAATGGTTAGGAGCGATCGCGCTTCTGCGGGGGTGATGTTTTCGATCGATACAGAAACGGGATTTCCCGATGTTGCTATTATTACTGCTGCCTGGGGTTTGGGGGAAAATGTCGTCCAGGGTACGGTCAACCCCGACCAGTATACGGTATTTAAACCACTACTAAAAGAGGGATTTGAGCCGATTATTGAGAAAGTTAAGGGTAGCAAAGAGAAAAAGATGATTTATGCTACCGAAGGTAGTGAAACGATTAAAAACGTCCCTACTTCGAGTAAAGAACGTCAGGCTTTTGTTTTATCCGATGCAGAAATTCTTCAGCTTGCTCGTTGGGCGGTGACGATCGAATCTCACTATGGTAAGCCGATGGATATCGAATGGGCAAAAGACGGCGATACGGGGGAATTATATATCGTCCAGGCCCGTCCCGAAACCGTACAGTCGCAAAAATCGGCTAGTTCTTTAAAAACCTACAAACTAAAGGAACGAGGACAAGAAATCTTAGCAGGATTGAGTATTGGAGATGCGATCGCCTCTGGTCAAGTCTGTCGGGTTAAAAGTTCTCAGGATATCGATAAAGTCAAAGATAACAGCATTCTAGTTACGGAAATGACCGACCCCGACTGGGTGCCAATTATGAAGCGCGTCGCGGGAATTGTTACCGATTATGGCGGACGTACCTGTCACGCAGCAATTGTCAGTCGAGAGTTGGGCATTCCAGCAATTGTGGGGACGGGAGACGCTACCCGCACTCTAGAAGATGAACAGGAGGTAACTATCTCCTGTGCCGAGGGCGATCGCGGAGTAATCTATCGAGGCTTGTTGGCATATGCTACCGCAGAAATCGACCTCGAAGACGTTCCCGAAACCAAAACCCAAATTATGATGAACATTGCTTCTCCTGCTGCTGCATTTCGTTGGTGGCGACTACCAGCCCAAGGAATTGGTTTGGCGAGGATGGAATTTATTATCAATAACCTGATTAAAATTCATCCCATGGCTTTAGTTTGCTACGACGAGTTAGAAGATAGGCAAGCCTGGCAGCAAATTCGCGACATAACCAAAGGTTACAAAGATAAAAAAGACTATTTTGTCGAAAATCTCGCCCAGGGTATTGGTAAGATTGCTGCTTCACAATATCCCCATCCCGTCATCGTTCGCATGAGCGACTTTAAAACCAACGAATATGCTAACCTAATCGGCGGACAGCAGTTTGAACCCACTGAAGACAATCCCATGCTGGGTTTTCGCGGTGCGAGTCGTTACTACAGCGATCGCTATCAAGCTGGTTTTGCCCTCGAATGTCTGGCTATTAAGCAAGTTAGGGAAAAAGTTGGTTTTGATAATATTAAAATTATGATTCCTTTCTGTCGTACTCTCACTGAAGCGGATAAAGTCATGGCAGTACTGGCAGAAAATGGCTTGAAAAGAGGCGAAAACGGGCTAGAGGTTTACGTAATGGCGGAAATTCCTGCTAATGTCGAACTGGCAGACGAGTTTTCCCAGCGTTTCGATGGCTTTTCCATCGGTAGTAACGATCTAACTCAATTAGTTCTCGGAGTAGACCGCGATTCTGGCGAACTTGCCCATCTGTTTGACGAACGCAATCTGGCAATCAAGAGGATGATTCGCCGTCTGATCGATACTGCTAAAGAAAAAGGGCGTAAAGTAGGAATTTGCGGTCAAGCACCGAGCGATTATCCCGATTTTGCTGCTTTTTTAGTCGAGGCGGGAATAGATTCGATGTCTCTCAATCCCGACAGTGTGATTCAAGTCAAGCGTAGAGTAGCAGAAGCCGAAAATCCATCATCAGCTAAATAATACAGCAGTTTTCTTTTGGATAGAGTGACTTCCTCCCGACTCTCATCCTACGGATAGAGAGCGGGAATTACAGCCCCTCAAACTCCCCTTTGGTTAAATCTTGGTTTTAGAGAGTGTTTGTCAACAAAAAATTAAACTGCATATCTCTTGGAATTTGACCGCTTGGGGACTTGGAGAAGTAATAAGTAATAAGTGTTTTACTCACTACTCACTACTCATACCAAATCCTGTTTAGATAATTTTATCTAAACAGGATTCAATGTGACTTCGAGCGAAGCGAGATGAAATAGGGCAATTTCTCAATCACCCCATAAGATAAATTAAACGCCGACTACTTGAGCGCGTTTGTAGGCTTCGTCGAGAACTTCTGAGAGGGTAGGATGAGTATGGATATTAAAAGAGAGATTTTGTACGGCTTCGCGTTTGGCGATCGCATTAGCTGCTTCCTGAATTAGATCGGAGGCGTGAATACCAATAATGTGTACTCCTAATAATTCTCCCGTATCCTGACGATAGATTACCTTAGCAAGACCTTCAGTTTCTCCTTCGGCTAGGGCTTTGGAATTTCCCTTATAAAAGGACTTGACGGTAGATACCTTGAAGCCTTCTTTTTCTGCCAACTCTTTAGCTTGAGCTTCGGTAAGACCGACATAGCTAATCTCTGGATGGGTAAAGGCCGCAGCAGGAATACAACGATAGTCTACTTCTTTATCGTGTCCGCACATATTTTCCACCGCCACTACACCCTGTCCCGAAGCAGCATGAGCTAGCATCATCTTACCAGTAGCATCACCTACTGCCCAGAGATGGGGTACTGGTTTGCCATCGCGCAACACCTGCATTTTGTCGTTAACGGGAATAAAGCCTCGTTTGTCGATTTCAATTGCCAAAGTCTCTAAACCGAGGTTTTTGGTCGCGGGAATACGTCCTGTAGCCACCAAACAAGCATCTACTTCCAGGACTTCTACTACTTCTTTGGTCTTAGCATCGGTCAATTCAATAGTTACGGGCGCGCCTGGGGTAACTTTAGTAGCAAAGACACCTTTATAGGTTTCAACATCTCGCTTGTCGAGTAAGACTTTTTTAGCAATTTTGGCAATATCAGGATCGAAACCAGGCATCAAAGTATCTAAAGCCTCGATCATGGTTACTTCACAACCCAATGCAGTGTAAACATCAGAAAATTCTAAACCGATATAACCGCTACCAATAATTGCAATCCATTCGGGAAGCGACTCTAATTTAACTGCGCGATCGCTAGTAAAAACGGTTTGGTTATCAATTTCAATTCCTTTAGGAACAAAAGGCACGGATCCAGGACAAAGCATAACTTCTTTGGCGGTGTAGATTTTCTCGCCAGCATCACCAGTTACTTTTACCTTCTGTCTCCCAGCCAGTTCACCCCAGCCACGAATAATATCTACCTTAAGACGCTTGAGACTGTTGGTTAGATCTCCTTGAATTTTATTAACTAAGCCAAGCGCGTGATCGGCGATCGCAGCGCGATCGAAGTTAATTCCTCCTCCTAACTCAATTCCCATATCGTGCAAATGCTCGGCGTTGCTAAATTCTCTGACTTTACCCGAAGCAGCTAACAAGGCTTTGGAGGGAATACAGCCACGATTGACACAAGTACCTCCCATATCTCCAGCTTCAACAATTGCTGTTTTTAAACCGCATTTGACTGCGTGTAATGCTGCGCCATGTCCGCCTACACCCGCACCAATAATAATTAAATCGTAATCAAATCCGCTCATTGCTACTTCTTCTATAGTTATAATTTCTACGATCTTTCATTGTAAAGTTTAATTGGGTTTAGGCTAGGGGTGGAATCCGACTTTCGATCGACTCTCAAGTGAGAATTAAGAATTGTTAAAACTAGTTAATTTTTTCTTTTCTCTGGCTTCTACGACTTCCCAAACTTCTTGCCATCTTTCTGCAATTAACGTCTTCATCTTCTTGGATTGCCATTGAGGGACACTCTTGCTTTGATTATTTTTGACTTTACTCATAAGTTTTGTTCCGCTCTTCAGGTTTTGTCAAAAATTGATAATTGTTTGGCTTCACAACCAACTACAATCTCAACCAAATCAGAAACTTTTAACTATCCCAATCGGTTTGCTAAATGTTTTTCTGATTAAGATCGTTACCTCGATCAGTCTAACAAAAAGGATCTCTATTTGAGTGATTTAGCTACGAGGGTAGTATATCATCTACCGTCAAACTATTGCAAATTATTTTCAATAAACTTCTTTCGATTGTTATGATTACATAGGTGGTTAAATGTAAAAAAAAGAAGCAATATCCCCGAACCAGGATTAACCGTAAGGTGGGCAACGATAATCACAGGTTATTTAATTTTTGCAAGAAATGAAATTTGCACTCTTCGTACTAGCTTTATGCGGAGCCCGCGATATCGCCCACCCTACAAACTACAAACTGTTATAAAGGAGAAAAATAAAAAATTTAAAGCATTAGGGCAATGAAATATAGAAGATGTAGACCTGAAAAGCGTATTTACCGTAATCTAGCTCTAGGAATTATAACTTTTCTGATATTTGCAACTGTGCTGCCGTTTACCACTTAGTGCTCCAATACTGTTCGGTTAAGCCAAAAAGATGAGTTAATGAGAGTATTAGTCCCCGAAATTGTATGGAACTCAAACCTTTAACTCTTATTGCTCCAAAAATCCAAGTCAGCGAAATATTTCCCGCTTTGGAATTAATCATGTCTCATCAAGCTATTGATGAAGCAATCTCAGAAACAAATAGTCAGGAAAAGCGTAACCGTCTGCTTCCGACTCATCTAATTATTGCCTTAGTAATTGCCTTGAGCTTATGGTCAAAAGATTCGGTGGCAGATGTATTGCAGAAGTTTTTTCTAGGAGTTTTCCCATTTTAATTCAGATTGTATGTCAATATTTTTAGAAAAGTTTCAACAAGAAAATGTCGAAAAAATACACATTATTCAATTGGATAACGCTCCAATTCACACGGCTAAAAAATTAAAAATACCAGGAATATTATGGTTCTTCCGATTTCATCATGCTCAAAAGTTAGCGATCGCTAAAAATAAAACAAGATAAAAAAGAAAAATAAAACTGTCAAATCCATATATAACTTGACTTATTAAGTTTTTTCTTATAGTCTAAATTTTGATATAAGACCTATTTGATTTACTTTTTTATTTAAATGGCATCTTTTCCTCAACTTAATATATTCGAGCAAATAATTAATTTACCAGAATTCAAGGTTAAAAATTAATCGGTTTATTGAAGGATTTGGATTAGTTCTTATTGTAGAAAAGAAAGAGAAAAAAGCAACTGGCTCTCATTGTGGTAAAAAGAGCGATAAATTACATCAAAATTATCGGTATTTAGTAAGAGATTTACCGATGATGGAACATGATGTATATTTAAAAG
>JASJEI010000092.1 GCA_030064795.1 Pleurocapsa sp. MO_226.B13
TCCGCTTACTATTTGTTTCCAATCTTTGAGATGTTGATTTAATTTCATCTCTTGAAAGCTTCTATTGACTTCTCTTTATACTCTTACCTTATTTCTGAGCTTTTACTCCTCCCTTTGTAAAAAACCTACCCTTGTGAGGGTAGGAGATGGGGGAGATTAAGAGGGGGCCGAACTCCGAATTCCGAACTCTATTCCTAATCTCTGACTTCGTTAATAAAACCTAAGATAGATAATATTTTCGGTAAAATATTAGATCATTAAAGATGATGAGCAAAAGTCTTTTTTCTGAGCGGAGTTAACCTTTCGTTTGACGGACGGTACAAGCACCGGCGTTCGACGCGGGTGTCACGTCCTCACCTTTTTCTAAATTGTTCGCCTACTAATAAATTAATGATAGATGGCAAATGAAATGACTACTCCACTATCTCTTAGTTAGCAATGCTTATCTTTCCAATCTAACACAGATATAAATATTATTTTAGGTCCAATTATCATGGAAGAATCGAGAAAAGATAAAATAATTAGCAATTTACAGCAAGCAAAAGAAAAAGGTCAATTAAAAACAGAAAATATCAGAAATATTATCAAAACAGCGGTATCTGAAGCTATATCTGAGGTTAAAGAAGGTAGAGCAGAAATTAGTAGTCTGGTTCAAGAAGCCATAGCAGCAGTTGTCGAAATTTACCAAGATAAAAAAGGAGAAATCAAAGAAGAAATTACTGCTTCAATAGAAGGGGCGATCGAAGGGATCGGTGATGCCAGAAGAGAAGCAATTTCCAGTACTCAGTCGCAAATCCAAACTTTGCAGATAGAGGTGGAAAAAGAAGAGGAAGAGTTGCAACAGGAAATAGACGGAGTATTAGAAGAAATACAAACCAAAAATCAAGATAAATCCGAACAGGTTAAAGAGGCAATTTCTAGTGCTATTCATAGCATTAAAAATAGTGAAGAAGTTGCTCTTTTGCAAAAGCGTTATGCTCAGTTAAAAGCTCAGTTGGCGGTCATCCAGGCAAATTTAGCTAGTAGATATGGGGAAAATTATGGTAATGTCAGTCAATATATCGATGAGGCTAAAACCTGGTATGAAAGAGCCAGAGAAAATCCTGAAGTCTTTACAGGCAAAATCGAAGAAAAACAACAAGAATTCGAGCAAAAATTAGGAGAAACGGGAGTGGCAATCGCTAAAAGAGAAAGACAAGTAAAACAGCTTCTCAAAGAATTGTGGCAGTCAATTTCTGAGATTTTTCGCGATCGCAAATAAAATAATCGTTAGTAGGGGCGTTTCGCCCTAAAGGACTCGCTGAGTCTAACGACTTGTGCCGCGAAGCAAATCCTTTAGGGCTTGCGCAACCGCATCACGAAACGCCCCTACAGTTATTGGTCTTGCTAAATAAAAACTGCTGTAAATAATTCTATCGGTCGATAGCAAAATCAACAAAAAAGCCTCCTAAAATTACTAAAATTAATTTAGGAGGCTTTCATCTGAGTAGTAATCTATATCTAGGTTAGCTCAACGATCGATGTTAAAAATTAGGCATTAGCTTGTTCTGATTGTTTGGAAATAATCCAGAGAGCATGAATGACACCTGGAACCCAACCTAGTAAAGTTAACAAAACATTGATTATTAGAGCTTGACTAATTCCCATAGTCATAAAGACACCGAGGGGAGGAAGTATAATTGCTGCGAGGATCTTAAGAATTCCCATGATTGTTTCTTATACCTTATTTTAAGCGAATAGTAAAATTTTAATCGATCGCTAATCTGTATTTCTTCTATCTTGAGAGAGATAATTAACTTCAGAAAATCAATGGCGAGGGATAGCAAAATATTAAGAAAAATTAAGTTTTTTTTACTGCATCTACATAAAACCCAAACCGCTACAGATAGGAATCAGAAAAATAATGTATGAGAACAGTCAAATCGACAAAGAACTAATAACAAAAGACATCTATCTAGAGAAGTTGTTTATATATATCTTTTGCTAGAGGTATCAAACTAGCAAAATATTAAATAATCAAAATTAACATCGAAAATTGTATTTCGTTTAACATAATAAATTTAGGAGAGAACCGATCGTGTTAAGCTCACTTTTGACTATCTTAGCTACTGCCCTCAGTCTTCTAGTAGTTGATATTATTTTTCCTGGAGTAAGTCTAGCTAACTTTCCTGCTGCCTTGCTGGCTGGTGCGAGTATTGGGGTAATCAATGCAGGCGTTAGACCAGTAATATCTCTTTTATCTCTACCTTTAAATATTCTCAGTTTGGGAGCATTTTCTTTGGTAGTTAATGGTTTATGTTTTTGGTTAGCTTCGCTTTTTGTACCGGGATTTAGAGTAGCTGGTTTATTGGCATTTATTTTGGCTCCCGTTCTCTTATCTTTTGTTAATACTTTGATTAGCAAATACTTTGGAGAAAAATTTTCTACTCTCAATCAAGAGTAAAAGTATTTCATAGCTAAAGTACTGGTCGATATGCATCTAATTGATGGCGATAGATTAAGATAAATAAGTTTCTAAAACAAGATTGCTATTAGCCTATAGCTGGGGTTAACAAAATAGAAGGCAATTTCCATTACCCAGGACTCGCACATCAGACCAAAAAGCTTAGAAAATATGGATACTAGTCAATACAAACGCGCTGCTGGATTATATTACAGCAGCGATGAAGCTGAAGCAGCAGTGCGCTCCCTCAGATACTCTGGTTACGATTTAGAGCGTATAACTGTCATTGCCAGAGATGTCAATGCAGTCACAGGGAATGAAACCGCAGAAGAAATAGGCAACAAAGCGGATGAGGGTGCGACGACAGGTGCGGTAACAGGTGGGACATTAGGCGGTATCACTGGCTTATTAGTCGGTATAGGTACGCTAGCTATTCCTGGTCTTGGGCCAATCTTATTAGCTGGCGCAGAGACAACGGCGATCGCAACTACCCTAGCTAGTGCTGGTATTGGTGCTGCTGCGGGTGGTTTGGTCGGTGCATCGATCGATCTGGGTATTCCTGAAGAGAAAGCAAAGGTGTATAGCGATCGCGTAGAAGCTGGTAGCTTTTTAATTATGGTAACGGGAACGGCAGCGGAAGTACAAAGTGCTGCAACTATTATGCAAAATCAGGGCGTAGAAGAATTTGAGGTTTACAATCTATTAGCACCTAGTCTCGATACTACACCAACAGCAGCTACAACCGATGTCACAATAGCTCGCGCTGATGTTTACCAAGATGTAATTCAACAACAATCGTAATAAAACAAAGTAAAAAATAAGCATGGATTTTGGGATTAAAGATAAAGTAGCGGTAATTACTGGTGGTGACTCTGGAATGGGCAAAGCCACGGCTAAATTATTGGCTACTGAAGGGGTAAAAATTGCTCTAATAGACAAAACCACAGATGAATTAAAAGCTGCTGCTGAAGAAGTCAGTAAAATCGGCGAAGCAATACCAGTTACCGCCGATCTAACCAATCTAGAAGAAGTTGAAGCAGCAAAAGAACGCATACTTAGTCACTTTGGTACGGTTCACATTCTGGTTAACTGTGCTGGGATCACTGGTGCAACTAAAGAGTTTCTCGAATTAACCGATGAAGATTGGTATGAAACCATTGATGTTGACTTTATGTCTGCGGTGCGTGTTTGTCGGGCTTTTATTCCTACTATGCAGCAAGAAGGCTGGGGTAGAATTGTTTTGATTGGCTCAGAAGATGCGGTGCAACCATACACCGATGAAATGCCCTACTGTGCGGCAAAAGCAGGGATACTTAACTTGACTAAAAATCTTTCTAAAGCCTATGCCAAGGATGGTATTTTGGTTAATTCTGTATCTCCAGCATACATAGCAACTCCGATGACCGATGCGATGATGGAAAAACGGTCGAAGGAAAAAGGTATGAGTTTTGAGCGAGCTATTGAAACCTTTTTAGACGAGAAACGTCCCCATCTCGAACTGCACCGTCGGGGAAAAGCACAAGAAGTTGCTGCGGTAATTGCCTTTCTTTGTTCGCAACATTCTAGCTTTGTGGTTGGCGCGAATTATCGCGTTGATGGCGGTTCGGTAGCTACTGTCGGTTAGAAAAGTTTTTAGTTACCTAACTTAGTTCTTGGCTACAAAAACAATTATTATCAATTAGAGAAAAAAAATGAATAAATTAACAATATTTTTACTAGGTAGTAGTTTACTTTTTGGTGCAGTTGGTTGTGACGTAGCTCGCACTAGTTCTGATGCTCCTACCGATATAGAAGATGGTGCAGTGGTAGAAGATGCCACTATGGTAGAAGACACCTTAGAAGATGCAGAAAACGAAATTCGCCATGATCAGCTAAATGCTGACATTCGCGCCAGAGAACAGCGTAACGATCTTTTTGGCGACCAAGAAGAAAGAGCAGATTCGGATCTAGAAAGCGAAGTTAGAGCCAAATTGGAGGCAAATATTCCTCGTTCTAAGTTAACCGTGCAGGCAAAAGATGGTAAGGTAATAATCGTGGGAACGATTCCCGACCAAAAAGAATACGAAACAATCGAGCCTTTGGCAAAAGAAATTCTGGGGGTTAAGGAAGTAACTATGGACGTAGAAGTTATGCCTCCTACTGAATCGTGACACACCTCTAGCCTTTTAGGTATAGAGGCTTTTTGCTTCATCCTGACTTAACTAATAAATTCTCAACAAATAATTGTAATACCAATTCTCTATAACAATGCACTAAATAAAATTTAACTTCTTTGGACCCAATGCGACGGGTATCCTAAAGGACTAGCCCTAAAGGATTAGCTTCGCGTCCTTCGCGTCGTAAACGTCTTTGCGCGGACAATTTAAACTTTTGAGGTTCCCTCAACAGCGCGATTGGACAAGGCGAGGAAACCTCGCCGTCCCTCGCGCTCAAAAGCCATGTCCTTGTCTTTGCGTGAGATCTAAACTCATGCATATTAAGTGCAACTTCAAAGAGAAATGGTGTAAAGCGAGGGTTTGGCATTGCCAAACCTTTATTCTCTTGATAGCTAATAGTTACTAATAATATAAGTCAGCCATAACATTTAACTGTTCAGACGAACCCGATATAATAGCTGTTGATTCCCAAAACTTTACTGTGAAATGTCCGACTTATTGTTAACCTTGAGATTTAGGCTGAAACTTAACTTTTAGCTCGTCTTGTACTTTAGAGGGTTCGTACACTGGAGCGAGCGCAATTTTTTCTGGAGTTATTTGCCAATCATAGTGGGAGTCTTCCGCTCGATCGATAAAATCTGATTGGGGCGAGCGATCGCCCCAAGAAATAGTCTATCGAACGGAGTTCCCAGAGACAAGGCATGCCTTGTCTGTACTAGCTAATCATCAGCGTAGTCTATTCAACTGAAAACGGCTGTAAGATTCGAGATAGATTCAAAATACCTTTATCTATTTGCGCTTCTGTTAATTGGGCATAACCAAAGATAAACTCTCCTTGATGTTGGGGTTGCAAATAATATCCTCTAGCACTAATTAAACCAATACCGACTGTAGCTGCTTTTTGGATTATAAGCTCATCTGATAGAGTGGTTTCAATTTTCACCATCAGATGAATACCTGCATTCGCCCCCAAAATAGTTACTCTCTTGCCAAAATATTTCTCAAACGCTTTAATTAAAGCTTGGCGACGCAGATTATAAAGCTTCCGCATCCGTCTAATGTGTCGCTCAAAATATCCTAAACCAATCCAATCAGTAAGGGCGCGCTGTTCTAAAATTGGACAAAAGCGATCGCATAACCACTTGGCTTTAGTAATAATTGTTATCCAATTAGGAGGAACGACTAAATAACCAATACGCAGAGACGGAAAGAGAATTTTAGAGAAAGTGCCGATATAAATTACCGACTGACTGCGATCCATTCCTTGTAAAGCGGGAATTGGCTCTGATTCATAACGATACTCGCTATCATAGTCATCTTCAATAATTAATGTGTTGGTTTTTTCTGCCCATTGTAGAAGTGCTATTCTTTGGGAAAGAGATAAAGTAACTCCTGTAGGAAACTGATGAGAAGGGGTAACATAAACCAATTTAAACTTTTGAGGACAATTACTCAAAGCTTCTATGTCTAATCCCTCTGAGTTAACAGCTATGGGTTGAATCTTAGCCAATTGTCCCTTAAAACAGTGACGTGCGCCCAGATAGCCAGGTTCTTCCATCGCTACCAAATCTCCTGGATCTAATACTAAGCGAGAGATTAAATCCAATGCTTGCTGCGAACCGTTAATGATAATTACCTGTTCTGGAGTACAACAAACCGCACGCGAACGTCCGAGATAATTAGCTATTTCTACTCTTAAGGGGAAATATCCCGCAGCATCAGCAGCATAATCAAGCAAAGTCGGAGAATTTTCACAATGACTAGCTAAAAGCTTGCGCCATTGCTGCATTGGAAAATAGTCCGATGCAGGATTACCATAACTAAAGCTAATTTCATAATCTGGTTCTGAAACTGATAAACTCTCAATAGAGATTAAATTTTCACCAAATCGAGACAGGGAAGAAACTTGCGTTTTCTTATTAGTAATAGGTTTTATTGGTTTTGAATTCAGCCAATCATCGGGGATCCGATCGCAGACATAAGTACCACTACCACGACGAGTTACTAAGTAGCCCTCGCTTTCTAGCTGTTCGTAGCTTTGAGTCACGGTAGAACGAGAAATAAGCAAAGATTTTGCCAAACTCCGAGATGAGGGGATTTTTTGGTTGGGCTTGAGTCTTCCTTCTAATATTCCGCGACGAATTTTATCCGTCAGTTGTCGATACAAAGAAATTGAGGAAGTGCGATCGATAGATATGGCTAAATCGATCATCTTGACTGGATTGTATAGAACATTAAAAATTCATCTACCTAATTTTAACTATTCATCCGAACCTAATATTAGAGTTAATTTCAAGTGGACTGGTATAAAAAGTCGAAAGTGGCTCTTGAATCAGACCAATATTCTATTTATTTTGGTAAGAACAAAACCAGTCAAAGGAACTAATGCAATGTCTAATTCTCAAGAGCTTCAGGTCACACAACGCAGTAAACTCAGACGCTTACCAAAACGAGGTAGTCGAGAGCGAGAACTCATCTACAGCATTTTAGATGAAGCACTAATTGCTCATGTCGGATTTATTGGTAACAATCAACCCTTTGTAATTCCCATGGCTTATGGTAGAAAAGGCGATCGCCTATATCTCCATGGTTCTTCTGTCAGTCGGCTGATAAAAACTCTAGAAAGAGGTGTTGAGGTCTGTTTTACGGTAACCTTATTAGATGCCCTAGTAGTTGCCCGCTCTTTGTTTCATCACTCCATGAATTATCGCTCTGTAGTCTTGTTTGGCAAGGCACAGCTAGTAGAAAGCGAAAGTGAAAAAATGACAGCTTTACAGGCATTTACAGAACAAATGATTCCCGGACGTTGGCAACAGGCGCGCCTACCTAACTCCCAAGAATTAAAAGCGACAAAAGTGCTTTCCTTTCCCATTGAAGAAGGTTCGGCAAAAGTTCGTACTGGGCCACCATCTGATGATGCGGAAGATTATCAATTACCTATTTGGGCTGGAGAATTGCCCTTGAAAGTAACGGCGGATAATCCAGTTAGAGATCCTCAGCTTGCACCTGAAACACCACTTCCTGAAAATCTAGCTAACTATAGTCGCGGAACTTGCTGATTTTTGGTCTAAAATCAAAAACTAACTCCGAACTCCTGTACGGGCGGTTCGCGCTATTAGAAGCACCTCCGAAGGAGAACTGCCTTTCAGGTGTATGTTTTTAAGATTTCTGAATTGTCAGAGGTAGAATTAATCGAGAAATGAAAACTGTACAGCCAGAAAATTAGACTTGATCGGAAATAAGAGCGATCGATTCTTCTGCATTCTGATAGACTCGACTAAAATCTTTTTAATTATCTCATTGTATTTATAAGCTGGAAAAAACCAATACCAAGAGAATATTCGCTCGTATAGCCTTTTACTCCGACCATCTTAGCTAGAATAATGGCGATCGCTCTTATGGGCGATTGCGAAGCTAGCCGTCTATCACGGATACACTCAATGCGACAAGTGCAAGCCGCTTCGCATATAGGCATCGCTTGTTGATTTTTGACCCACAAGAGGAATTATGGCTACAGGAATGATGATTGACGGAGAATGGAAAAACGAAGAGTACGAACAAGACGAAAAAGGGCGTTTTCAGCGCAATCCGACCACTTTTCGCGATCGCATTACCGCTGATGGTTCTAGTGGTTTTCCCGCTGTCGCCAACCGCTACCATTTATATGTCTCCTATGCTTGTCCTTGGGCGCATCGTACCCTAATTATGCGGAGTTTAAAAGGATTGAGCGAGGCAATTAGTATTTCGGTAGTCGATCCCTTAATGGCTTCCGATGGTTGGGAATTTTCCGATTTTCCTGGAACAATTCCCGATACGGTCAACAATACTGAGTATTTAAGAGAAGTATACGCGATCGCCGATTCTAACTATACAGGAAGAGTTACCGTACCGATTCTTTGGGACAAACAAACTTCAACTATTGTTAACAATGAATCTAGAGAAATCATTCGGATGTTTGATACTGAGTTTACAGAGGTCGCCCAGACAAAAATAGATTTATATCCCCAACCATTACAGCAAAAAATAGACCAAGCGATCGACGCTATCTACGAGCCGATCAATAATGGTGTTTACAAAGCTGGATTTGCTAAATCTCAGGAAGCTTATGAAGAAGCAGTCCAAGTATTGTTTAAGGCATTAGACCATTGGGAAGATGTACTGGTAAAACAAAAATATCTCTGTGGAGATAGTTTAACCGAAGCAGATATTTGTCTGTTCACGACTCTATTTCGCTTTGATGCGGTTTACTATCTGCATTTCAAGTGTAATTTACGTCATATCTGGGATTATCCTAATTTATGGGACTACCTCAAAAGGATTTATCAATATCCAGGCGTAAAGGATACTTGCAATTTAGAACACATCAAACTACATTACTATCAAAGCCATCCCCACATCAATCCTAGCGGAATTGTACCTCAAGGGCCACAAATTAATTTTGATTAAAATTTTTTACCGACGACGGGGTTGCAACCAACGAAACAATTTGGTTATAATCTCGCCGATCAATTGGATTAGCTTTTGAATCGCACCTCTTCTTTCTTCGATAATTGGCATCATAGGGTAAGGAATAAGGAACAAGGAAGATGGGGAAGCAACTGTAAAGTAAGCAAATTTTCTTAGCTAACCAGAACTATCGTGATGCCTGAGCCTTCGGCTTGTGCCGCGAAGCCCTAAAGGACTAACTTCGTGTCGCAAATCCTTTAGGGCTTCGCAAACGGCTATGCTTCCGCAAATCGCTAGTTATTTGCGCAACGCCTTACCGAACTAGATTTTATCCAACTTCATTAATATCGAGAAACTGAGGATAATTATTTAATAAATCAGCAGGGTCTTGGTAAATAGCAACACAACCAGCTTGGGTCAAGGTTTCGCGCTCAAAACCCCCACAGAGAACACCAATAGTACGTAAAGATGCTTTACTAGCTGCGATCGCATCATAGGGACTATCTCCAACAACGATAATCTCCTCGGTTGAAATCCCCTCTAATTTCTTTAAAGCTGCCAGAAAAATATCTGGTTCTGGTTTAGACTTTTCTACATCATCGGTCGAGGTCGCGCCTTCAATCAAGTCTTCAATGTTTAATAATTTTTTATAGTAAGCAATAGTTTCGGTTCTAGCCGAAGAAGCCAAGACAATCTCGATCCCATCTCCTTCAATCTTGGCAAACAATTCTCTTACTTGAGGAAAGGGTTGAACTTGCTCTAAAAGTTGCTCTTGATAGTATTGTTTGCGATATTGGGCAATCTTTGATTCTAGTTTCTCAGCTTCATCAGGGGGCAGCAATTCGCCGATAATATATTCACTACCCTTGCCAATTTGCTGGCGTAGCCGATCGAAAGAAAAATCATAACCATATTCTTGAAACGCTTTGACCCAAGCCTGGGTATGATAACCAACTGAGTCAACTAAAGTGCCGTCTAAATCAAAAATTATTGCTTTAATCATAATTATTTTGCGAAAAATTTAATTATTGCTCTAGAATTTCCGAAGCGATCGCACCTTCAGAGCGATCGCTTATAATTCATTAAATTTCGAGAAAGTTAAACATTTACTTCTTGGCGACCAAATAAGGCAATCGCTGCATTGATAAACGCAGGGATATCATTGGGGTTACGACTAGTAATTAAGTTTCCATCTACTACACATCAACTGTCTTTTCTGTTTACAACTTATCGACATTATTAAAAAATAGCTTCCAACTAAAGTTACATTATCAAGAGGCTAGGCAAAAATTGACAACGAACAATCACTTCCTAGAGAAGCGGTCCAGTAGAAGATATTGACAAAAGAGCCAAAATATCTCTACTGAGTCGTGCCGATTTTTTTAGCTGTTTTCTGTTCAGATGGAACTTCCATCTGTGCGAT
>JASJEI010000409.1 GCA_030064795.1 Pleurocapsa sp. MO_226.B13
GTAATTCAGCCTTTTCACCTTTTTCGGAATTGTCAGAATGATTCTGAAAAGCAAAATTTTCCACTTAATTAACTGAGAAACTCTTGATTACTAAGGCTTAAAGCTGATTTGGAGCAATTAAAAATCAAACCAAACAACTTTCTCCACTCACCTCAATCAAAAAGTCTTCTCCTGTGTAATAGGAAAACCTGGTAGAGAGTCATAAAATAAAGAGAGCATCTGGGAGTAAATTAAGTTAGATCGACTTCCAAAGCTCGCCCAGTCATGAACCTCGAAGAAGTACTCAACCTGGTCGATAATGCCCTCTGTAAGCAGACGGGTAAGAATCTGACGGCTTTGCAAAAAGAGATTTTTCAGGGTTCTTGGAATGGGGAAACCTATCCTGCTATTGCTGACGTTGCTTACTGTACAGAGGGTCATGTTAGGGATGTGGCTGCGGAATTGTGGCGGGAATTGTCGGAAGTATTAGGGGAGAAAGTTGGCAAGAAGAGTTTTAAGCGCATCCTGGAGCAAAAAGTAAACTCAGGAGAACTATTACCCCTGTTAGGTGAAGTTCCTCAGCAACGTTGCGATTGGGGTGACGCACCAGATGTCGAACTTTTCTTAGGACGGACAGCAGAATTAGATACTCTTCAGCAATGGATTGTCGAAGATAATTGTCGGTTGGTAACTCTCTTGGGTATAGGAGGAATAGGGAAAACTAGCACGGCTGCGAAACTAGTTCACTTGCTTGAGTCTGAATTTGAGTTAATTATCTGGCGCAGTCTCCGCAATGCTCCTGATGTATTGGATATCCTAGCCGAACTGATTCAATTTCTCTCTCAACAACAGGAAACTGCTTTGCCCGATCGCTTGGATGGCAAAATTTTACGTTTACTGGAATATTTACGGGCTTCCAGTTGTCTGGTGATTCTGGATAATGTGGAGTCGATACTAGCAAGCGGTGTTCGTACTGGTAGCTATCGAGAGGGATATCAAGGTTACGGTCAATTTTTCAAGGCAGTGGGAGAAACTAGCCACCAGAGTTGCTTAGTGGTGACTTCAAGGGAAAAGCCTCAAGGATTGAGTAGTTTGGAAGGAGAAACGTTACCCGTTCGTTCTTTACAACTAACTGGTTTACCTTCTGAAATCGGACAAGAAATATGCGATCGCAAGGGTTCTTTTACTGCTTCTCCTGCCCAGTGGCAAACTTTAAATAAACGCTATGGAGGCAATCCTCTGGCTTTAAAAATAGTCGCTTCGGCGATCGCCGATTGGTTTGATGGCGATATTACTCGCTTCTTAGAGATTTTAGAACAAGATTCTTTTCTATTTGACGATCTCGATCTGCTTTTAGGAGAACAGTTTGACCGTCTCACTGCCAGAGAACGCGAAATTATGTACTGGTTAGCGATTAATCGAGAACCCGTCTCTATTCAAGAATTAACCGCAGATTTAGTTATTAAAATATCTCCAAGCGAAATTTTACAGGCGCTCGCTTCTCTACAACGTCGTTCCTTAATTGAAAAAACCGTTAATTCAATGACTCAGCAACCTGTAGTCATGGAATATGTGACTAATGAATTCATTAAGAAAGTATCTGCCGAGATTGTTTCAGGAGAGATTAATTTTTTTAATAGTCACGCTTTAATTAAGGCTCAAGCCCCAGATTATGTTAGAGAGACGCAAATTCGCCTGATCCTCCAACCTGTAATCCAACAAGCGATCGCTATTCTTGATTCTCCAGAAAACCTCAGCAATTACCTGAATCAGTTTTTGGACAAGCTACGCTCCCAATCCAAACCAGTTAAAGGTTATGCAGGAGGTAATATTATCAATCTCCTGTGTCAATTAGGAGTAAATCTAACAGGCTATGATTTTTCTCGATTAACCATCTGGCAAGCGGATCTTCAGGAAGTAAACTTGCGATCGGTCAATTTTGCCTACTCGGATTTAGCTAGATCGGTTTTTAGTGAAGCTCTAGAAAGTATTTTGTCTGTTGCTGTCAGTCCCGATGGTCAACTGTTAGGAACGGGCGATGTTAACGGTCAAATTCGCCTTTGGCAGATGCCTTCTGGCAAACCACTATTAACTATTAAAGGACACGATAACTGGATACGCTCGGTTACTTTCAGTCCCGATGGTCAAATTTTAGCCAGTGGCAGTTACGATCGCACCCTAAAACTATGGGATATTAACAACGCTAACTGTATTAGAACCTACACAGGACACAATCATGGTGTTGCTTCAGTTGCTTTTAGTCCCGATGGTCAAATTTTAGCCAGTGGTAGTTACGATCGCACCCTAAAACTATGGTCAGTGAGTAATGGTAAAGGTCTTAGAACTTTTGCCGAACACACTGACTGGGTTAATTCAGTTGCGTTCAGTTCCAACAACAAAATCCTAGCTAGTGGCAGTGCTGACTGTACGATTAAACTTTGGGATATCGGTAACGGGAAATGTCTTAAAACCTATACAGGACATAATCATGGTATTTCCTCAGTTGCGTTCAGTCCAATTCCCATCAACCAAGTAGAGGGAGTGATTTTAGCCACTGGTAGTGCTGACTGCACGATAAAATTATGGTCACTTAGAAGCGATCGCTGTATCAAAACTCTTAAAGGACACAGGGAATGGATTAATTCTATTGCATTTAGTCATGATGGTCGCATTTTGGCTAGTGGTAGTGCTGACCATACAGTGAAGCTTTGGGACGTAAGAAGTGGTGTTTGTCTGCAAACCTGCATTGGACATAGCAATGCAGTTTGGTCAGTTGCGTTTCATCTTCAAAATCAAATTATAATCAGTGGTAGTTTTGACCAAACTGTCAGGCTGTGGTCTAGTCACACTGGTAATTGCTTAAAAACTTTTGCTGGATCTACTAACTGGGTTCGTTCGGTTGTCTTCAGCAATGATGGTCAAACTCTAGTGAGTGGTCATACAGACCATCAAGTGAGGATTTGGGATATTAAGAGTGGTAAATGTCTTCAAACTCTTAGTGGACATACGGCTCAGGTTTGTGCAGTTGCATCACATAACGATGCAAACATCATTGCTAGTGGTAGCTACGATGAAACCATTAAGCTGTGGTCTAGTGACCCAGGGAAAAACTTAAATACTCTCATCGGACATAGTGGCTGGGTCTGTTCTGTCGCTTTTAATAATGATGGTAAAACCTTAGCTAGTGGGGGTTTTGACCATACAGTAAAACTTTGGGATCTAGAAAGCGGTGATTGCCTAAAAACTTTTATTGGTCACGATAATGTGGTGTGGTCAGTGGTAATAAGTCCTGATGGCAAAACTTTAGCTACTGCCAGTGCCGATAACTCAATAAAGCTTTGGGATCTAGAAAGCGGTGATTGCCTAAAAACTTTTATTGGTCACGATAATGTGGTGTGGTCAGTGGTAATAAGTCCTGATGGCAAAACTTTAGCTACTGCCAGTGCCGATAACTTAATAAAGCTTTGGGATATTAATAATGGTGGCTGTCTCAAAACTTTTACTGGTCATCAAAATTGGGTTTTCTCTATTGCTTTTAGTCCTAATGGTCAAACTTTGGCAAGCGGTTCTCACGATCGCACAGTAAAACTCTGGGATCTCAAAACGGGTGATTGTCTCAAAACTTTTACTGGTCATAGCAAAGAAGTATATTCTGTTAGCTTCAATAGTGGAGGTATTAAATTAGCTAGTGGTTCTCAAGATGGAACGATAAAATTGTGGAATCTCAAAACAGATAAGTGCTTTAAAACTCTCAGAGCCGCTCGACTCTACGAAGGGATGAACATTACAGGAGCTATTGGTTTGACTGAGGCTCAGAAAGCTACTCTGACAACTCTCGGTGCTAGAGAAATTAGAGTAGAGCAAGATGTTTAGACTAAATATTGCTTCATCTGAATGCTAATCTTGAGGTGCATTAGTTTATTTGTATTGAATCCCGTTGTTCCAAGCCAATACTAGCAATTATTGGTTTAGTTTTATTATTTAAAGAACTTCCTGGTTTAAAGTAATTGCAATCAGTAGGATGTCGCCAGAAAAGAATGCGATCGCTGGGAAAATTGAGATAATTGTTGAGAAACTCTTTATCTAAAATAGCGACGCTAGGAGATTAGTGGCGGGAGGATGTCAATAGCACGACTACTGACAACGGCTAAATCTACTGCCTGAGCTAAATCGAAAAGTTTTAAAGCCAAGCGCGTTCTCAACCCAGTAATACGATGAAACCAAACTATAATTTTATGTAGTATTTAAATCAGTTCTTCAATTAAAAGTTTTAGATTGCAGATCGCTATTTTATTAATCTTGAAATAAGCTCTAAACTTGCTTCAAATCCAATTCTTAGCGATTTCAAAAAGCTAAGATAAACGAAGTCGATCTATATTCAAACTCAGATAATGCTTCGTTTGGAAAATTTAAGTTATCATCCTCCTGCTACTACCGAACCGATCCTTAAAAACATCAATCTCGAACTACCACCCCAAAAATTAGGGCTAATAGTGGGCAAGAGTGGTTCGGGAAAAACTACCATTTTAGAAATTTTAGCGGGATTAGCCGAACCGACCAAGGGAAAAATTTTTTGGCGTAGCAAACAGCTAACGGATCTCGATCTACAGCAGCTTGCTGGACTAGTTTTTCAGTTTCCCGAACGACATTTTTGTGGTGGAACAATTCTGGAAGAATTACGTTTAGGTCATCCAGAATTAAATCTAAAACGAGTCAAAGATGCCTTAAGCGAGGTAGGATTAGACCATGTATCTCTAAAGATATCTCCTAACTCTCTTAGTGGAGGACAACAGCGTCGATTAGCTTTAGCAGTACAGCTAATTCGTCAGCCAAATGTGTTGATGCTAGATGAGCCGACAGCGGGTTTGGATTGGTCAATGCGAACCCAGCTAGCCAAACTGCTAGCCAAGCTGAAAAAACACTGGACGCTTTTGGTGGTAACTCACGATCCTGGAGAATTAATTAAGATAGCCGATCGCTGTTGGACAATTAACCAAGGGAAATTACAAGCTATTGAGCCAGTGACATTGAATAGATAATCTAAAAAGCCCATGAGTCAAATTGAAACCAACAAGCTGCCACAATTAAATTCTCTTTGGCAACAAACTCTCAAGTGGCAACCCAATGGAGAACAAGAACAATTATTTCAACGGGTTTATCAAGAAGTCTTGGAAGGCAACCGCCAGCAAAATCTGACTCGCATCACCACCTCAGAAGACTTTTGGGAAAAACATCTTTGGGACTCGTTATCGGGAATTGTCGGCATAGAAGAAAACTATCTCAATCAAAAACTAGAGGTAATCGATGTCGGTACGGGGGCGGGATTTCCTGGGCTTCCTCTAGCGATCGCTTTTCCTAATTGGCAGATCACTCTACTGGATTCTACTCGCAAGAAAATTACTTTTGTCAACGAGCTTATTGGTAAATTAGGATTAAAAAACGCTACGGGCATAGTAGCCAGGGCAGAAGCATTGGGCAGAATTACAGGCGATCGCCAAAGTTACGATCTGGCTTTGATTCGAGCAGTGAGTAAACCTACAGTATGTGCGGAATATACCTTACCTTTGGTTAAAGTTGGCGGTATGGCAATTCTTTATCGCGGACACTGGAGTGAAGAAGATACCGTTAGTTTGCGCTCGGCAGTAGCTAAACTAGGTGGCAAGATTGAATTAATTTATCCTTGGGAAACTCCTCTCAGTCAAGGAGTAAGGCACTGTATTTATCTCCGCAAACATTCAGCAACCTCGAAAAAATATCCTCGTGCGGTAGGTATTCCTGATAAGCAACCTTTATAACAAGAAGTTAGGCAAATTTTTAGACAATTTTTTGCTAGCGATCGTTTATGCGGTTTACCGTGCTAATAGTTGTATTCATACTGACAAGTTAAATTCCTGCTTAGTGCGCGAAATGCTAGGAACTATCATCCATAGTCTTAGGAGAAAACCACAATAGTCTGTGATTTTACATGGTTATAGCTTCTATTTTCCAACAAAGCTCGTAAATATACGGCAATTATTCATTCAAATAGAAATGCTATAAACACTGTTTTCAAAGCTGTAACCGTTGATTATGTTGGTAGTTGATTCTAATTACATACCCACATAATATTCAAGTATTTTTATGGTACAGCCTTCAGCATACGAGCAGTATATGCTCGAAATGATTAATCGCGCTCGTCTAAACCCCCAAGCAGAAGCAGACTTATATGGAATTGGATTGAATGATGGTTTAGCTGCCAATACTATTTCTGACGATCCCAAACAACCTTTAGTATTCAATTCTTTATTGATTAATTCAGCGCGATCGCACAGCCAATGGATGCTCGATACAGATACTTTCTCTCATACTGGCGATGGCGGAACTAGTTCTCATCAACGGATGAAAAATGCGGGCTATCAATTTACAGGTAGCTGGCGATCGGGAGAAAATCTTGGCTACCAAGGCACGACTGGTACTGTTAATCTAACAAGTTTTACTGAATATATTCATCAAGGCTTATTTGAAAGTTCAGGTCATCGCAGAAATATCCTACAGTCAGATTATCGTGAAATTGGTTTGGGTAATCTTACGGGAGACTTTAGGGGTTATAACTCCCTAATGGTGACGCAAAACTTTGCTGAATCTGGCTCGGATGTATTTCTTACAGGAGTTGCTTATGACGATTTAGTTATTGAAGACGACTTTTATACCGTAGGAGAAGGACTAGCAGGAATAGAAATTCGGGCAATTGACACCTCTGACAATAGCGTTTATATCACCATCACCATGGACGAAGGTGGCTACCAAATGGCGTTACCCGCAGGAACTTATGATGTGAGTTTTTACGATAATAATCAAACTATAGGAAATATCCGTCAAATTACTATTGATTCAGAAAATATCAAACTAGACCTAGACACTAGCAATCTTCCTCTTTCCTCAGATTTCGATACCAGTAATACTATTGTTCGCACCAATGCAGGAGCAGGGGAGTATGTCGATATCTTTGGTCAGCAATGGCAAGCCAGTCAAGGCTTTAGTAGTGGTCGTACCTTCTCTAACACTAACGCGATCGCTCAAACCGAGTCTGATTTTCTTTACCAGTCCGAACACATTGGTCGGGACTTTAATTACACTCAAGCAGTGGCAAATGGTAGTTACGATGTCACCCTCCACTTTGCCGAAATTTTCTTCAACCAGTCAGGCAAAAGGGTATTTGATGTTAGCCTCGAAGACCAGCTA
>JASJEI010000403.1 GCA_030064795.1 Pleurocapsa sp. MO_226.B13
ATATCGAGGGATTACCCATAGATTCCTGGGACATCAAGCTAGATTTTATTTGTACTGAAACAAAATTTTTGTAAAGATAAGTTAATCCTAAAAGTCAGGTAATATTGATTGATAATTAATCATAAAAATTTACTATATTGATGGGAAATTTTTCTAAAAAATCTCGCACCACTTTTTCATCATCGGAAAAGCCATTGAGGTCGTAAATTCCAGGTAAATCGACTAATTCTGTGAGTTTGCCGTCAATTTTAACTTTAGCCTGAAGAAAACTGACTGTCATCCCAGGCCAATTGCCCACAGCAGCCGTAGACCCAGTAAGACGATTAAAAAAAAGTGGATTTTCCCGTGTTAGCTACTAATAAATGATGACCACAAAAAATGTATAAAGGAGCATAACATACTTCCTGATAATAAGTATTGAAAAATGCGCCTTCTTGATTTCCATGTACTTGGTCGTCCGTGACATCCATGTCTAAGATAATTCTTTTCGGAGGTTTTTTATAAGACTTGCAAAATATTTCAACAAAAGCTTTTTCAAGTTCTTTAAATAAAGGTTCTATTTTATGAGAACGACTCGTCTTTTGGTCAAGGATGGTTTCGGGACAATATTCTAATCGGTTAATGGTACTTTTCCCTGCCAAAACTGCTTCAGTAGAGTCAAGGAAATTGAGTTTTTCTAAGGCGAGTGCCAAGGCAGGA
Organism: Pleurocapsa sp. MO_226.B13; assembly: GCA_030064795.1. The sequence goes on from JASJEI010000403.1 coordinate 700, forward strand.
TCATAACGTAATTTCTCATGGTCATTGACATCTTCATAACCTAAGATAATACCATAAACTCTTTGTGCAAGTAATTGGTGAACGGGATAATCTACATAAGAGGAGTTTCGATAATCTTGAAAACATTTGGCAAATCTTGCCGTAATTTTTAGTGGGGATGCTAACTAAAGCGATCGCGCTTCTTGGAGAGAAAAGCCATAAGACTTCTAACTAAAACCTCAACTGCTCGATGTAATGTGGATAAATACACTTTCAGTATCCCTTATTTTTTTAGTATGCGTTTGCCCTGTCCTATTATTTACAAACAGTCTCTAACAATTTTTGCCATTGAGAGAATTTCTGACGCTTCATAAGTTCCTCAACTTCTTTTTCTACACTTTAGATGGGGCTAAGAAGTGCTATTTAAGTAGTTAGGCATCTTTCAGTCAGGAGATCGCGCGAGAGGGAGGAGGCTGAGGTGTTCGCCTTGCTCCCGCAGGAGGTTGATTGTGGCTATTTAATTAAAATAGTATAATTGTACTAGTAAAGAGAATAACAGAAAGCCTTAGCTTATCCCTCGTTAGTCAAGTAAAAATACACAAATGAAGGTTATCAAACTCAACCAGAAAAATAATCAATCCAAATCATCGACAGATACGGTACGTGCTTATCTGCACGAGATCGGTCAAGTGCCCTTACTAGAACATTCCGAAGAAATTATTTATGGTAAGCAGGTGCAGCGCATGATGTCCGTATTAACTGAGAAAGAAAAACTAGAGCAACAGCGCGGACGCTCGCTCGCTCGGTTAGAATGGGCTGATGCCGTTGGTTTGAGCGAAGGGGAACTTAACCTGATTTTAGAGGAAGGACAGCGAGCTAAGACCAAAATGATTGAAGCGAATTTGCGTTTGGTAGTAGCGATCGCCAAAAAATATCTCAAGCGTAACCTAGAATTTTTGGACTTGATTCAAGAAGGAAGTCTGGGCTTGGAAAGAGGTGTGGAAAAGTTCGACCCCACCAAAGGATATCGTTTTTCTACCTATGCCTATTGGTGGATTCGCCAGGCGATAACGCGAGCGCTCGCCCAACAAGCACGGACAATTCGCCTGCCCATTCACGTCACCGAAAAGCTCAACAAAATCAAAAAAACACAGCTTAAACTAGCTCAGAGGTTGGGTCGCTCTGCTACTACCAGTGAAGTTGCCGAGGAGTTAGGCATGGAATCAGCTCAGGTTCGCGATTATCTCAAGGCAGCACGACACCCTCTGTCCCTGGATGTACGCATTGGTGACAACCAAGATACCGAGTTGTCCGAGATGATCGAGGATGGTGAGGCTTCCCCGGAAGATTACGCAACCTTTGAGTTAATGCGGCAGGATGTAAGAGAGATACTGTCAGAATTGAACCCCAAAGAACGAGAAATTCTCTCACTGCATTTCGGTTTAGAAGATGGTCAAGAATTGTCCTTAGCTAAAATTGCTCGGAGGTTAAATCTCAGTCGCGAACGAGTCCGTCAGTTACAAAGTCGAGCCCTGGCTCATCTTCGCTCCCGACATCCCTTAGCTCTGCGGGATTATCTTACTAGCTAGATCTAGAGTAAATTGATTTGGAGGAAAAAGCAGAATTAGCCAATTAATATCTAACGAACTCAAAAAATTCTTGGCAATTTTACCGAGAGACATCAGACGAGTCTTAGAACAGCACCCGCAACGGGATAACTTAATTGAAGTGGTCATGGATCTGGGTCGTCCCCCAGAGGCTCGCTTTCTGGGGCAAAGCGAATATCTTACCCAAACTCCCCTGACCCTCAGACAGCTGAACTATTCCATTCGCAGGGTCGGGCGTTTTAGTGAAGATAACCGAGCGGGAATCGAGCCAACCCTGCACCGCATCAGTGCCATTCGCAATCGCGTCGGCAAAATTATCGGTCTGACGTGTCGTTTTGGTCGCGCAGTTTACGGGACCATCGAGCCGCTCCGCGACCTGGTCGAAAGAGGTCAGTCAATGTTGATCTTAGGTCGCCCTGGCGTGGGCAAAACAACTGCCCTGCGTGAAATTGCTCGGATTTTAGCCGACGATCTCGATAAGCGAGTCGTCATTGTAGACACCTCCAACGAAATTGCGGGGGATGGGGATATTCCTCACCCAGCTATCGGTAGAGCGAGACGGATGCAAGTTGCCCGCCCAGAATTGCAGCATCAAGTGATGATTGAGGCGGTAGAAAACCACATGCCAGAAGTTATCGTGATTGATGAGATTGGCACGGAACGAGAAGCTCTGGCAGCTAGGACTATTGCCGAACGGGGCGTGCAGCTAGTGGGAACTGCTCACGGCAATTCGATTGAAAACCTGATTAAGAACCCTACCCTGTGCGATTTGGTAGGTGGAATTCAGTCCGTGACCCTCGGTGATGAAGAAGCCGAACGCAGGCATACTCAAAAGAGTATCTTAGAGCGCAAAGCCCCACCTACTTTTGAGATAGCTGTGGAAATGCAGTCACGGCAGGACTGGGTAGTACATGAAAACCTTGCTGATACAGTAGACAGTCTCTTGCTGGGGTATCAGCCGTTGCAGCAAGTGAGAACCGTCGATGCTAGCGGTCGGGTTACGATTAGGCGCGAACCACAACGGTCAGCTGGAAAGCGGAAGACTGGAAAGCTTTTACTTTTTCCTCACGGAGGAGAGCACTCGCCGAGCGAAGTTGCGAATCAGTTAGAGCATTTTGATGCCATGAGTCGCCCACAGGGTATAAAGAGGGAAGAATTACCGTTGCGGGTTTATCCCTACGGCATTAGTCGCCAGAAGTTAGCAGAGGCGATCGCTCAGCAGGACTTGCCAGTAGTGTTGACCAGGAATCTGGAGACTGCTCGGGTAATTTTAAGCCAACGGGAACACGCGAAAAAAGACTCGAAGTTAGAACATCTGGCAGAACGCCATCAACTGCCGATTCACATTGTTGAAGCCAGTACCGTCTCGGAGATTACTCGTACCTTGCGACGGCTGTTAGGCATGGACGAAAAACACTTTTATACTGAAGGTAGTAGTTCGGATAAGATGGCAGCCCTGGAAGAAGCTCGACTAGCAGTGGAGCGAGTAGTGATTCCGTTAAGACAGCCGATGGATTTGCTGCCGCGCTCGGCTCGGGTACGTAAAATGCAACATCAACTGGTTGACCGTTATCGTTTGCACTCCAAAAGTATCGGTTCTGAACCAGAGCGTTACCTGCGTATTTATCCAGCCTAATCGATTTCTACCCAGATAGTCTTAGATAGTCCCCCCAAAATTATGTCGCTCAATATCGACAATCGGGCGATCGTGAATGATAAGTAAATGATAAGTCAAGGAGAATAATAAATGAACAAAGATAGAATCAGAATTTACGAATTATCGAAAGAATTAAATCTAAATAACCAAGAACTGTTGGCACTTTGCGCTCGGCTCAATATTGCTGCGAAAAGCCATAGCAGCACCATTAGTCAATTCGACGCAGATCATCTTCGTTCGAGCGCAAAAAAACCGGCAAAATCCGCTCGCTCTGACAAACAGCAGCTCTTGGGAATCCGCAAATCCCAGTCGAGTAAACGAACTAAATCACAAACATCGGTTCCTCACTCTCCCAAATCGACCGTAAGGTCTACTGTGGCATCCCGTCCTCGGTCTACTTCTCCCAGGAAACTGACGACCCCAACTCGACCACGGGTCAAACCAGAACTAGCCAAACCCCCCGTCAAACCTATGCCATCTATGGCTGACAAAGCAAAACCAACTAGGAAAAAACCGTCTACTCCGAGACGGGAGCGGGTTCAAGGTACTTCGTCCTTGACGGGTAAAAAATCTCTGGAGACAACCCAGAAAATCTTAGCTAAAAAACCACCTCATCCTACTTCAGATAAGCAGGCTGATGTGCAGAAGCAAAAAGAGAGAGAATCTGTAACAACTAAACCCTTGCCAGAATTGCGACGACCCAAACCACCGCGTTCGGTTGAATCCGAAACCACTGCGATCGCGCTCCGCGAGGCAGCGAAGCCGATCGCGCTACATCCAAAACCGACTCGGGTAACAGCAGAATCTCAGGAATTGAAAGCAAAACCAAAACAACTACGGTCGCTTCCAAAACCACCTCGTTCTTACAAAACAGCTAAAAAGCGACGCTCGGAAGAATTCGATGAGGAACTTCAGACAAAAGCAAAAGCTGGAAGTAGGAGCGAGCGTCGGTTACGACTCATCGAGCTGGAGTCAGAAGCGGATTGGGAAACTGCAAAACTCCCTCGCCATGCGGCCAAACCAGGTAGCCTTGCCACAGAACGTCCCGCAAAACGATCGGGCTCAGACTCACCTGCCAGGGTTAGCTCAACTGTCACTGCTGCTAAGAGTCAAAAACGCCATGAAGCTAAGAGCGATCGCTCCAAACCTCCAGAACCAGAACCGAAGCGCGAACGCCCAGAAAACCTGGTAGTTACGGGTAGCATGACTATTTCAGAACTGGCAGAAGCTTTGGCAGTTCGGGATACAGAAATTGTCAAAATCCTGTTCGTTAAAGGCATGGCAGTCAATATCACTCAAAGCTTGGACATCCCGACTATAACTCTAGTCGGTGAGGAGTTGGGAGTTTCAGTCGAGACAGCTGAACCAAAAGCGGAAGCAGGTCAAGTTACCGAGATGCTGGATGTAGAAGATCTGGAAAATCTTCAACCTCGTCCGCCAGTGGTGACGATTATGGGTCACGTAGATCACGGTAAAACCTCTCTGCTCGATGCAATTCGTCATACTAAAGTTGCACAAGGGGAAGTGGGAGGCATTACCCAACACATCGGAGCATACCGTGTAGAAATCGAACTCGAAGGTCAAAGCAAGCCAGTGGTCTTCCTCGATACTCCTGGTCATGAAGCTTTTACTGCGATGCGAGCCAGGGGAACGAGAGTTACCGATATTGCCGTTCTGGTTGTCGCTGCCGATGATGGCGTTCAACCCCAAACTGTTGAAGCAATTAACCACGCCCAAGCTGCTGAAGTTCCCATCTTGGTTGCGATCAACAAAATCGATAAACCCGAAGCTCAACCCGATCGCGTTAAGCAGGAACTAAGTGAATACGGTTTGGTGCCAGAAGAGTGGGGTGGTGACACGATTATGGTTCCTGTCAGTGCGGTTCAACGGTCAAACCTAGATGAACTATTGGAGATGATTCTATTGGTAGCGGAAGTCTCTGACCTCCAAGCTAACCCGAATCGATCTGCAAAAGGCACGGTTATTGAAGCCAACCTAGATAAAACTAGAGGGGCTGTGGCTACTCTTTTAGTGCAAAATGGTACGCTGCACGTGGGCGACATTCTGGTGGCTGGTTCTACTTTTGGTAAAGTCAGGACAATGGTCAACGATCGTGGTCGCCGAGTGAAAGTTGCCCCTCCATCCTTGGCAGTAGAAATTTCGGGTTTAAGTGACGTGCCTGCTGCTGGGGATGAGTTCTCCGTTTTCCAGCACGAAAAAGAAGCCAGAGCGATCGCTGCTACTAGAGTGAAGCAACAACGGCAAGCCCGTCTCACCCAAGGGGGGATCTCCCTGACCGCTCTCTCGGCTCAAGCCCAACAAGGTGAGTTGAAGGAACTCAATCTGATCTTGAAAGCAGACGTTCGGGGTACGGTAGAAGCCATTGTGGGGTCACTCCAGCAATTGCCTCAAGATGAAGTGCAACTCCGCCTGTTGTTGGCTGCCCCTGGTGAAATCACCGAGACAGATATTGACTTGGCTGCTGCCAGTGATGCCGTAATTATCGGTTTTAATACGACCCTTGCTAGTGGTGCGAGAGAAGCAGCCGATGTCGCTGGTGTAGATATACGAGAATACAACATCATCTATCAACTGCTGGAAGACATCCAAGGCGCAATGGAAGGTCTTTTAGAGCCAGAGTTAGTCGCACAAGAACTGGGTACTGCTGAAGTGCGTGCTGTCTTCTCCGTTGGTCGTGGTAAGGTTGCTGGTTGCTATATCCAGTCGGGCAAGGTAGTCCGTAACTGCAAGCTACGGGTACATCGGGGCGATCGGGTCATTTATGAAGGTCATCTTGACTCTCTTAAACGGATGAAAGATGATGTTAAGGAAGTCAACGCTGGTTATGAGTGTGGTCTTGGTATCCATCGCTTCAATGACTGGGTTGTTGGAGACATTATCGAAGCCTTTCAAATGGTAACTAAGCGTCGTACTCTTGCAGGAGCCAAGTAATCGCTATTTGGGGTTCTAGGACTCTGTAAGTGGGAGATTATTGTGGGGAGAGCTATTTGACCGAACTCCTCGTTCCCCAGTCCCCAGAGACTGAAGCCTGTTTGTCAATTAATTTACTCGACTGTTGTGATTTCGGCGATCGCTATCAAAAAATCAAGCAGGCACCTCCTTGTGTTGTTTGGCAAATAACCGCGAAAATACCTCGGTAGCAGATTGACCCTGCTCTAGAGCGATCGCTCTTTGTCAAAACTAACTTTTTCCGATTGCTCCCTTGTAAACAGCGAGCGATTGCTGGTTAGAATGCAGACATATCTCTTGATGATGGTATTAGCTTCTCTAGGGTTAAGGTTTTGTTGCCGTCCCACGATAGTTAATCCCTTTCCCCCACCAATAATCATTGCTTCTGGTGATACTGGTTTCTAAATTAATTAGTTTCACATCTGGTCTTACTCGCTCCCATTCCTCCAAGGCATCTCCCCAAATATAATCAAAG
>JASJEI010000404.1 GCA_030064795.1 Pleurocapsa sp. MO_226.B13
TGGGGTCACTATTTTATGTTTAACTCTCTAATCTCTATTGTTACTGCATCAATTACAACTTTAGTAATTAGTACCTGTTGTGTATTCGTTAAGCCAGTTAATGCCAATCTCCTTGTGTCTCCTATGTATCTCAAATTGGAGTCAGAAAAAGGGCAAAGCAAAGGTGTTTTACAGGTAGGAAATACTAGTTCTAAACCAATTAGAGTTCGTCTTTCTGCCACGGCTTTTACTTATAATCGTCGTGGCGTTTTTCAGCGTCTAAAACCTAATAGTAATCTTAGGCAAGATTTAACTCCTTATTTACGTTATTCCCCCACAGAAATGGTAATACCTGCTAATAGTTATCGCCGAGTTAGATTGATTAGCTTGTTGCCTCCCAGTCTTCCTGATGGAGAATATCGCACGGCTATTTTTGCAGAAACCTTACAGGAAAAAACTAATGCTCAGGGTCATAAGGTTGGGTTTAATATTAGTATCGGCTCGGCTTTATATGTAGCCAAAGGAGAAATATTTTCTGATATTAGGGTGATTAAATCCAACTTCGATCGCTCCAATCGGGAATTACAAATATTAGTGGCTAATAACGGTAATGCCACTGCCAAGGGAAAAATTAATTGGACTTTGAAACAAGATAATAAAACCGTGGCTTCTGGTGAATCTGGCGGTACTTTCTTGCCGCAAAGTCGCTCAAATATTAAGCTTAATCGCCATCAACATCCTGAAAAACTAAATTTAATAGATTTACCCCAGGGAAACTATCAATTAGAGGGAGAGATCATCTGGGAAAAGTCGGACAAACAGAAACAATCGAACTTCAGTTTTGATTTAAAGATTTAACTCTATAGATATTTTTTAATTATTTAAGTGACTTATCCAAACTCACTTTATATTGCTAACAGTTTATTATTAACTTTAGGTTTACTGCTGTTTCCCGTTGCTGTCCGAGGAGAATCGCCAGAAACCAGGCAAAACTATACTAATAATTCCTTAGCAAAAAGCCAGGATATTTCTACATTTACAGTATTTCCAGTAGGAATTAACGCCGATAAACGTACTATAAACACTTCGGCTTTAGTCAAAGGTGCAGAAGACGGTTTGCGAGCGATTAATTTCGAGCAGTGGCTAATTCCCTTGGACATAGTTGCTGAGGCATTAAATATTACTGTCAAGCCTTTAGAAAACGGACAACTAGAACTACGTTCTCCTGGTTTAATTACTAAAATTGACCCCCAACAATTGCCAACAGATCCAGATTTGGGTTTAGCATTTAAAGTAACTCAAATCCGAGAGATTTTAGGAGTTCCCACAAAATTCGATCTCCAAGAATATGCGATTAACTTTGACCCTCCCTGGTTAAACTGGGAACAAAATAATACAGTTAAAACACCAGCAATTAATACAGAAGGATTGACTAAAGCCGCTCCTGCTGATTTTACTTTTACTACCGTCGGACATAGATTTAGGTTGAATAATAGGGATTTAGAGAGTAGCGATTTTAATTCTCAAAGCGTTCTTAGTGCTGTTGGCACGGTGTTCGATGGTAGTTGGTATGTTGAAGTCGAGCAATCAGATCTATTCAATCTTGGTAGCTGGCAATTAGGAGAACTACAGTATCTCAGACAGACCGATAGTATTGACTATGCACTAGGTTCGCAATCGACTTTTTGGCATAGTAATAAAGATGGGCAATATTGGGGATTGACCAGTATTAAAAGATTTGGCTTGACGCCAGATAATAACCCCTCTCCAAGTGGTTTTAATCCTAATTTACGCCGACAACCCCAAGCAATTAATCGTTCCATTGGAGGAACAGCACAACCAGGTGACGTGGTTCACTTAGTCACCAGAAGCAGACAGGAAGTCATTCAAGAAATTGTGGTCGATAATAGGGGAACCTATCAATTTGAAGGTGTTGATTTCAGCAATAGTGACTATCAAATCTTAGTTTATCCCCAGGGCAGATTAACTGTTGCTCCCGAAGTTAGAGAACCAATTGTAACTCATGTATCGGGACAGTTGAGCCAAGATACATCTACTCTAACTGCTTCTCTTGGTATGAGGCGGAATTTTTCTGACCATAGCTTTTGGGGCAATTTTACCAACCTAGTAGGAGGAGTAAATTATCGTCGGGGGATAACAGAAGAATTAACTCTAGGAACAGGATTAGTTGTAGATCGTTCTTTATTTGCTTTAGGAGAAATATTTTATCAACCAGCCAATGTTCCCCTTCAGTTGGGCATATCTACTCTGATTAATCCTCAATTCCAAGATGCCAACTATACTGCCTATTTTAATTATCAACCCACAGACAAATTAAATTTAAACTTTAATGCTACTGGTTCAAATCACAATTTCTATCTTAATTGGTTGGCTTTGTCTAACTTGAGCTTGCGAGTGGGTAACGATAACCGAGACGATATCATTGCCGGACTAACCTTTAGCAAAAATACGCGCAATTTTTCTTTCTTAACCAATATTGATTATGGTAACAATGAAGGCTTGAGTCAGCGGCTCGATGCCCGTTTTAATGCTTTACAGTTTGCTCACCAAGGAGATAGAGAGGCGACGTTTTCTCGTCTGAGTTACTCTTTATCCAGTGATTTTTATAACCCCAGAGGAAATGCCCTATTTGTCGGCTATGATACTCGCAATTCTGGCGATAGTAACAATGTAATTAATTTAGGTTGGCACTATCGTTCCGCACAAAATGCTGGGGATGGCGGGAGTTTATGGGATCTAGAGTTAGGTTATGGTTTCAACTCCCAAGGCAGTGCGCCTCTTGCTGCTGTAACTACCCGTGCTATTCTCGGTACGACTATTCGTTTGAATTATCAGGGTATATCTCCTGTCGATGATGATTCCCAGGTACGCATCGATGTTTTTCCCAACCTGCGTCTACAAGGCAAACCCCATCTGGGCGATCGCAACATGGATAGATTGAGAACTCAAGGGGGATTATTGGTCAGACCTTTTGCCGATCGCAATACCAATGGCAAACTAGATAAAGGTGAAGAAATTCACACTGAAGATGCAGAATTATTGTTCAAGATTAATCATCAACCACTTTACTCGCTTCGTAAGGAAATTACTAAAAGAGGCGTGTTTGTTTCCCTTGCTTCGGGTGAATATCGCTTGGATTTAGACCCTGTAGGCTATCCCATTAACTTGAAGCCTCTAGAGTCTGCCTACGCAGTTCGGGTTACATCAGGAAGTTATACCAAACTAGATATTCCCTTAACTCCTTCCTATACCGCTATTGGGGTAGTGACCGATAATCGAGGCGAACCCGTTGCTGGTGCTAGAGTTGAAGCTATCTCTAGCAAATCTTCCCAGCCAATTTTATCGATTACCAACAGCGCGGGGGTTTATTTCCTAGAAGGTTTATCCCAGGATACCTATAATCTGACCGTTAACGATCGCCCTGTGAATCTAAATCCACTAGAGATAACTCCTGATTCCGAACCATTACAAGAGATTAATATTCAACTTAATTATTAACTATGCGGCGTTGCTTAACAAGAGGTGGATTTCGCCTTTGTATAGTAGAAGAGAAATTTTGGTCGCTAAGAGATTTTTTGAGATCAACTGTCCCACTTTTGATGATTGGACATTGAATTTAATACCGTCTGTAAGAACTATATAGCAATAGTTTCAGAAAAAACTGTCCCAGTAAAAGGTAAAAGTGGGACACTACCTAAAGAATGCACATCTTTTTCAGAAGCGATCGCGATAAAATTTTCCTCTTGATATTAAAACTCTTTATTTATAAGGGTTTCAGCACTTGATTTTTCCTTACCGACCAAAATTTTCCCATTGCTATACAAAGGCGGTATCCACTCCCTCCGATCGAAGGGATATTTATACATCAGAGGGAGGCATGGATAAAACTGGAAATTGGTTAGAAAAATCGAAACAAGCTGTTTCTAAATTTAATTTGGAACTAAAACAAAAGCTCTCTAGATATCTTTCTATTTTGAGGGGTGATGATTTTGGCGATTTTAGACCTGTCTGAAACTGAATATTTCAAGTACCCAATAAGTGGAGTTACAGGAAGTTGAATCAATAATTACCCGTTCTTAGCATTTTGTGGAACTCTAGCTATAGGCTTCAAAATGCCCTTTTGCAGCCATTATTTCCCAAAATAGTGAATAACGAGGAATTGATTCGGAAGTTAATTACCAATAAATAGTTTTTACATGAACTGGACTTTAAGGATCGAAAGCATCAGAAAAAGCCTCTTTTACCGCTTTAGTTGATGAAGGTAAGGGTTCAGCCCAGCTACTTTCTTTATCAATAGACCAAGCTATTTCTCCTCCTTTTCTCGTTCCTACCCGCGCAAAGATAAAACCAGCATCGTTAAACTCTTGCCCATAATTAGTAACCGTCTTTTGATTTAGTCCTAGTAAATCGGCTAATTCAGAAGTAGAAAGTAGCCAACCCTTTTCATAAGCCTCTTCCAAATCTCGCAAATAATTTAAGCGACTACGATTGTTCGGAATTAACCTTTTTACCACTGCTTCAATTGCACCTACTAAAACCGATGGCTGAAGAGAAATAGTTGGCTCGTTATAATTGGGCGCATCCATTGAATTATAGACAGATGGTTCGGCAGTTGGTATAGTTGCTAGATTAGAATTTGAACCTATTTGTTGGAGAAACTCATTCGTTGTACCACCAGCTTCGAGGTGAGCGTGTAGTCCATCAAGCAAGCGTAATCCGTCCGCAGTTACAAAAGCTTTGCGACCCTGTTTGACCGATTCAATCTTTAAGTCCTTGAGTCTGGTATAAAGATTAGAACGAGCAATTCCATACCTAGAAGGTAATTGGGCTAGAGGAATTAAATCAATTTCCATTTCTCATGTGTCCAGGACAGTCCTGGAAGAAACTGCACCTAATTATAAACACATTCATAGAAAATCAGACAGAATAATGTTGGTTATTGAGAAACTTATTAATAATCATAAGTAGAGGCGTTTGCGTAGCAAGCGAACAATTAATAACGCGCTTGCTGTCCAATTTTGTTTTAATAGTAAGTACTCAGTCACTTCAGTTTTACTTTGTTGCGAACCTATAAAACACTAAATTTCGAGAATTTTTGTCAATACGTTTCTTAATTAATTACTTTAACTTTTTCCCCTAAACCTAAGTTACCACAGGTTTAGGGTTTTCTCTTGAATCTATCAGAAATAAGATTGTCAGGTTTTCTTAAGATTTTCTTTAGAGTTTAGTTTTTTGATTTATGATCTTTGTGGACAGTTCTTTATTTTCTGTCTTTCTGCAATTCAATTATGGACAGCAACAGAGGAAAAATATTGAGTTATTCAACCGTACAGCAGATTTGGCAGATTATCGAACAAACGCAAACATATCATCTTCTAGAACTTAACGATTCTGAATTGTTAGAACAAGTAAGTCAGCAATTAGAAACTAATTTACGTCTCAATGCTGATGAACTAAATCTGGCTCGTAACTATATTCAATCTAAAATTTCTCTTATTCGAGATCTGGCTGATAGTCGGTTAGCTGCTGCATAATATTCAGAGAATTTGAACCTTCTCAAAAAGTCTGGGTGAACTCGCCGCGAACAATTAAGGTTAGAGGTAAGCAGCTTCTGTCGGCGAGGGCATCCAGACTTCCCAGATTGGGCGGGAGCTGTTCAAATGAGCAGCTATGGGCATAAAACTGACTAAAGTTCCTGAGATCTTACCTTCGGAGCTAAGCGACCGCGAGGCTCTGCTGTTACAGCTTGTGCGAGAGAGAGACGAGTGCATCCAAGAGCTGAAAGATGAGGTCGCCCGTCTCAAGGGAGAGAAGGGGAAACCTAAGATTAAGCCCAGCCAACTGGAACCTCAAGAGAAAGCCCCCAAACCGGAGGCGGATGCTCAAGAGACCAAGGGTGAAAACTCTAAGAAAAAGAAGAAACGTCCAGGCTCGGAAAAACGCCACAAGACAGCCGACTTAACCATCCATGAAACCAAGGTCATCCAACCCAATCAAGAAATTCCTAGCGGGTCAGAATTTAAAGGCTACCAAGATTACACGGTTCAAGAACTGATTGTCAGACCCCAGAACATCCTCTATCGCCTGGCAATTTGGGTTACACCAACGGGAGAGTACCTGAGAGGGCAGTTATCGCCCCAGATTCGAGAGCAAGGTCATTTTGGTCCGACCCTCAAAAGTTATCTGCTCTATCAATATCATCACTGCCATGTTACTCAACCGAAGCTCCTCGAACAAATGCAAGAGTGGGGCATAGACATCTCCGCCGGACAATTGAACTGCATCTTGGTGGAAGATAAAGATAAGTACCATGTTGAAAAGCAGGACATCTTGCGAGTGGGACTGAGTGTATCGAGCTACATCAATACTGACGATACCAGTGCCCGCCATCGGGGAGTCAATAGTTACTGCACCCATATTGGCAATGAATGGTTTGCCTGTTTTGAAACCACCTCCCATAAGAATCGGATTAATTTCCTGGAACTCTTGAGAGGTCAAAGAACAGATTATGTCCTCAGTAGTGAAGCCCTAACCTATATGAGTGAACATAAATTGCCCCAGTCAAAATGGCTACCGCTGAGCTTTTCGATTAACCGAGTCTTTAAAGACAAAGAAGAATGGCTGTCCTACCTCAAAGAGTTGGGCATCGAGAAAAACTCTCACGTCAAAACAGCCACCGAAGGGGCCTTGTTGGGGGCGGTTATTGCTAGTGGGGTATCTGCTAATTTAGGGATTGTCAGTGATGGAGCCGGGCAATTCCGCTTGCTGTCACATGGTTTGTGCTGGGTTCATGCTGAGCGTCTGATTAACAAACTGATTCCTTTCACCATCGCTCAGAGACTGGCGGTGGAAACCGTTCAAGAGCAAATTTGGGACTTGTATCAGGACTTAAAAGCTTACAAGAAATTGACGGCCGAAGAGCAGCAACAACAGAAAGCCAACCTGGAAGAGAGATTCGACCAAATCTTCACGACTACCACGTCTTTTGAAACCCTCAATCAAGTACTGCGACGGCTCAAGAGACGCAAGGCTGAACTGCTCAAGGTTTTAGACAGGCCGGAGTTACCCCTGCACAACAATGCCAGTGAACAGGACATTCGAGAATTCGTCACTAAACGAAAGATCAGTGGCAGCACTCGTAGTGATAATGGACGAAGGTGTCGCGATACTTTTGCCAGTCTCAAAAAGACTTGTCGTAAACTAGGGGTTTCCTTCTGGGAGTACCTCACGGATCGAGTCAGTGGCAAAAACTTGATTCCGACCTTGGGGGAACTCATTGCCAAAAAAGCACTCGAAAGCCTGGGCCCTCGCGCCGAGAAGAGCTCTCTGTCTTTGGCCTAACTTTTCGCGGCGATCGCACCCTGGCTTTTTGAGAAGTTAC
>JASJEI010000405.1 GCA_030064795.1 Pleurocapsa sp. MO_226.B13
GACTCCAGTTGATAGTAAGACTTGATAGATTGATTGAGCTTACTGAGAAGAAGCCCCTATTATTGACAATCAGTTCCTTTGGCTCACAGCACCTTGACTGGGCTGGTCATCAAAGCTCATTTGACTAGCCAACTGGATTTTAATCAGGTTGTTCATCGCCATACCGCGAGCGGCTAATTCTTCCGCTTCCCTTACTATGTCTGAATCAATTTTGGCTGTTGGTTCTTCCCGATTAATGTAGATATCTTCTTCAATTTCAGTATTATTAGAAACCATTTCATTACTATCATCAACTTTGACAATTGAACTATTATCAAAACCGTTACGCTTTCCTGTTAACTTAACGTGATTTCTTAAAGCTCTAATTTCACATGCTTGTTCATTTGTAAGATAAACTTTACCCTCAGAATCTTTAGCTGGAGTGATGTCTAGATAGTTTAAGTCTTTGTAGTAGGCATCTTTTTTAATACCTAGTTCTGACATTAGCTCGTCGGGACGGATGGAATTATTAGGTGCAGAATTCTGGTGCATAGTACCGAAATTGTTGTAAAATTTTTTTTTCTTATGTACATAATATGAACGCAGCAAATAAATTTTTATGACCCACATCACAGAATTCGCTACCGAACCCCAGAAACACGCCGAAAGAACCTGAATTATTTTGTAGTGCTACGAGTTACTAAAGAAGCGATCGCCTTGGTGGGATAATAATCGAATCAAGATTCTTAGTCATCAATCAGAAACAGATGTGAATTAAAGTGCCTGGAAGAACCTTTGTAGTGTCGTTCACTCTTGAAGGCAGATTTTAAAATTACACCTTCATTTTGGCAATCGCTGTGGTAGTCAGGATTTAAATTTGTACTATATGTTTAGACCATTAAGGGTTTAACTTTTTAACCTCTAAAAGTATTAGATGTTTAGACTATTAGAAGTATTAAATATTAACTGTTTAGAGTATTAAGTTATTAGATGTTGATCCCATTAACCTTTTAAGATATTAAGCTATAAACACATTAAGGTATTAGACTATTAACTGTTTAGATGAATAAAGCATTAAGTCTTTGGACGTTAATCGGATGTTGGGTTTAAATGTTGAAGGTAAAAAGGGAATAACCCAACAAGGTATAAAGGTATTAGACCTTAATAGGATACTATGTTAAAAATAGCCGTGTTCAACTTCAAAGGAGGGACGGGGAAAAGCACTACCACTTTAAATCTGGGTGCAACTCTGGCTACCTCGAAAAGAAAGGTATTGCTGATAGATTTAGATGGGCAGAGGACATTAAGTTTTGGCTTGGGTTTGGATGGCGATGCGCCGACGGCACTAAGTTGGTTGGGTGATGGTGAAGTCAGACCTTTGGCAACCAGTACCAAAAATCTCTATTTGATACCTGGAGATTTGGGAATGTTTCAACTGGATGCGGAAAAAGATTTATTCACACCAGCATTAGATAAACTAAATGACTTCGATGTTTGTCTGATGGACTGTTCCCCTGGTTTGAGTATCGCTTCGGTACAGGCAATCTTGGCAAGCGATCGCGTGTTGATGCCCGTTATCTGCGAACCAGCAGTGTTGAAAGGATTATCCGAAGCACTACAGCTAATTAGAGGAGAACGCCCCGATGTACCTATCGATGTAGTCAGGGTTAGGTATCGCTCTAAATTAGTTATCACTAGAGAAGCCGATGACTTACTAACTGAAGCAGCCGAGGAAGCTGGATATACTTTGTTCAAAACTATCGTGCCAGAAAATATCTCCGTCGCCGAAGCGATCGCCCAACAGAAGCCCGTCATTGAATACGCACCGAGAAGTTCTGGAGCAAAAGCCTATAAAGCACTAGCTAACGAATACATGAGGTTGTGGAAATGAACGAGAGAATGAAAGGAATGAAGCTAGGTAACTTTTCAGGTATAAAAAAACCTAAAACAGAATCAACCAAACCACCTGAACCAAAAGTAACCGAACCTGAAGTAGAACCAACAGAAACTAAACCTGTTAAAACTTCTGACTCTAAAGCTAAAGTAGGCAAAAAACCCAAAGCTCAGAAAAAGGAACAGGTAGTCACGGTGAATATCAAAATCAGGAAGAATCAAAAGGAATGGTTAGCTAATACAGCTAGTACGGTACGAGATAACAATACAGAACCAGTACCACCAGCAGAACGAGTTTACCCGCAGCATCTTATTGGTGTTGCGATCGATCTACTTCAGAATGTCGATGTTGATTGGGCTGAAGTAAAGAATGTAGAACAATTACGAGAATATTTAAACCTATAAAGGTATTAGACTATTAAAGGTTCAAGGGTTGACCCGAAAAATTATTGGTGATGAATAAGCTAAATTATCAACTCAATTGAATCGCGTCATAATCAGACTGGAGGATTTTATGGTCGAAGCATCTCGTCGCCAAAAACTCGACCCTAATTACGGCCAAGTAACTTCTCTCTCGACGCCGTCGATGAAAGAGAAACACTCAGGGGACATATTCCTAGAGCTAATGAAACAATTTCCCCAAGCATTTAAAATTTTATTTAAAACTAGCGATGTCCCAGAAAATTATCAAACGGTAACAGAAGAAATTAGATTATGGCTTCATAATAAACTATCAATATACAAGCCCGCAGATCAAGCTGATTTAGCCAAATTGCTTTTTAGCACTATGGTAGGAGTAGGAGAAGAACTATCTTTAAATCCTCTAGCAATTAGCTGCATCTTTAAAGCAGTTAAAGACTATTTTACTCCTGATGAACTTCAAGGTTTATTAGATAGTTTAGAGCAAGATTTTAGGACAGAAAGTCAATCTGACATAACAGATCCTTGCACCAAATTTGCTTATGAAGAGATGGCTATTGAAGCCAAGTTGTCTCTTGCCGTTGACTAAAAATTTTAGATTATAGTAGCCTAAATTAAACGTGAGTCGCTCGATAGCATCATGATTACTGGTAGAATTCCCGAAATCACCATCAAATTCAATGACAAACCCGATTTACCCACTGAAGGGAAAAAAGTAACTTTGGAAATTCAAGGAGAAAACAACGTTACTGTCAAAGCCGAAGTTAACCGTAAAACTTTGAAAAAGCAGGTAGCGAAGATGGATGAATATTCAGAGTGGGTTGGTGCGCTTTCAGGAAAGATTAAAAGCATTTCCCCCGATGGAGTAGTAGAAGTGGAAGGGGCAGGATTACAGGTGTTTGAGAAGAAGAAAAAGAAAGAGCCATCACCAGATTCGGAATCAACGGCTGCCTAATAGGGGGAAAATATGCTCTCATCAATTGTCCGTCCGATGGTCAATACTCAAATAAGATTGTTAGCCAAGACTCAAGCTACGCGCCCGATTTTAGTCAACATAATAGCTAAATGGTTGGGATTTCTAGGAGTTGAAGCCCAAGTTACACATCTGGATCTTGCCGAAGAGAAAATTCAAGTTTCACTGACAGTCGGTCAACCCGAAGCCAGTGCCGATGAAGACTGGCAAAGTATCTTACAACATCTCAAGAGCAGTAAACCCCCAAAAGAAGAATTAGAGCCAGAGCTAGTCAAAATTCCTCCAGAGCAGTTACGTAAATATCAACGCCTCCTCGCTTATGCAATTCAGATTAACCATCAAGAACGCTTCGTTGATTGGGAGAGGATCTATCCGAAACTACAGTTACTGGGACTGGAAGAATCAATGTTAATGGGAATTAAATCCGCATTAAAAGTGCCGCAAGATCTTGACCGTCTAGTCAAAGATTTAGATGCTGATGTAGCAGCACTCGCTCTGTCTCAAACCGCTAGTATTGCCCTCTTCGATCGGCAAGTTAACCCTGAAGAATATCGAGTCTTACAAACGTTGATCGAAGTAATGACCAACAATTGTTAATCTTCTTACAGAGGAGAAGAGAATTTTTCGAGTTTTGTCCCCTGGATTGGGGAAATGAGATTGTACACTCGGCAGCAACGAGAGCAATTAGTCACAGAAACTAGTTGATCCTGTTTAGCTCATTATTACCTACTTCCTGGCATGAAAGTTAACTATTTTTTCTTCTAGCACAGCGCAATCATTGATTTAAACAACAAAAAACCTCGGCGCACACACCAAGGTCGAGTAGGAGAAATCAATGTTGACGAGCGACCCCGCGTCTATCACGGATACCGCGCTCGTCTTCGACAAGCGATCGCAAACGCATATCGGCCGGGGACGTTTATCCCCGAATGGGGGCAAACAAAGGCGATTCGGTTTGCCGCATGTAATGCGCTCGTCGTGACGAGGAAGGAAAAATATTTTAAGCAAGAAAACCTAACTTTTTGCCATTGTCGCGAGCAGTTCTAATTAGGTTTTGTCTAGTTGTTCTTTCAATACCGAAGCGATTACAAACCGCCGTAATGGTTTTGGAATGTAGAGCGATCGCAGTTGCTCGAAGCTTATTAAACTTAGCTTTACCCAGATAGTTACGACTCAGAATGACGATCGGTGCAAACATAGTTATCTTCTAGACCTCGTTTAAAAGTTGATTAAAAGTTGTTGTTTATCTCTCTATGTAAATAAATGTAACAAATATTCTTTAGTTTTGTAAACTAGTCTTGACAAATGATTATTTATACTTTCAATAAGAGTAATTAATCGATACTGGTAAACTATTAACCAACACAGTAGAACAATTGTTCCATGACAGCATCTAAAGCGATCGGTCGGCGGAGCGACAGCGCAATCGCTCCACTATCGACATTGACTGGAGTTATCGAACGAATTACCTTTCACTCTGAAGAGTCGGGCTATACAGTGGCGCGGTTGAACACTGGCAATGTCAAGCAGTTAATTACCGTTGTGGGTAGCTTTGCCAACATCCAAGCAGGACAGACTTTACAGTTACAGGGTACTTGGACAGAACATCCCCAATATGGCTCGCAGTTTCAGGTAGTAAAGTATCAGGAGACTAAACCAGCCACGCTGACAGGAATTGAGAAGTATTTAGGTAGTGGTTTAGTAAAGGGAATTGGGCCCGTTACGGCTAAAAGAATAGTCAAACATTTTGGGCTGGATACTTTAGAGATTATCGAGAATCAGATCCATCGTCTGATTGAAGTTCCAGGGATTGCTAAAAAGCGGATTGCGATGATTTCTCGTACCTGGGAGGAACAAAAATCGATTAAGGAGGTGATGATATTCCTTCAGGGACATGGGGTGTCTACTACTTATGCAGTCAAGATTTACAAGCAGTATGGGGAGGATGCGATCGCTACAGTAACTACCAATCCCTATCAACTGGCAATAGACATTTTTGGTATTGGCTTTCTTACAGCGGATAAGATTGCGGTCAATGTCGGAGTATCGCCCTGGTCTAAGTTTCGCTATCGGGCTGGCATACTTCATGTCCTAGATAAAGCATCGGAAGACGGACATTGTTATCTACCCGAAAGTGAGATTATTCCCTACACCAAAGAGTTATTGACGACAGAAGAACATCAGGCAGAGGAACGGGCGATCGCCAATATACTTAAGGGGATGGTCACAGAACAACAGTTAGTCAAGGAACTAGATGAGGAGGTACTGTATTACAAACCCAGTTTCTACCATTCAGAACGACATCTAGCCAAGTTATTACAGCAGAAGCTAGAAACCAAACATGATGTAGATGGCGATCGCGTCAAGAATTGGATAAATAGGTTTACCACTGCCAATAGAATTCAACTATCACCCCAACAATTCCAAGCAGTCGAGACGGCAGCGAGAGAAAAAGTGATGATTCTGACTGGTGGCCCTGGTACGGGAAAAACCTTTGTCACTCGTACTATCGTTACTCTCTGGAAAGCAATGGGTAAGAAGATTGCCTGTGCTGCACCGACGGGTAGAGCAGCCAAACGGTTATCTGAAATGACGGGTATTGAAGCTAAAACTCTCCATCGGCTGCTGGAATTCGACCCCAGTAAGATGAGTTTTAAACGGGATTTGGATAATCAATTAGAGTGCAGTGCGATCGTAGTAGACGAGTCTAGCATGGTCGATTTATTTATGGCTCATTCCCTACTCAAAGCCATACCAAAAGATGCTCTGCTATTGATGGTCGGAGACATCGATCAGTTACCCAGTGTCGGGCCGGGAAATGTCCTCAGAGACTCGATCGCTTCAGAGAAAATCCCCGTCGTGCGTCTGACTCAGGTATTCCGTCAGGCTGCCGAAAGTGCGATCGTTCGCACCGCTCACCAAATCAACAATGGACGCATACCCAAACTAGAACCAGTCAGTATGAAAGCTACCTCTGACTGTCTCTGGCATTCGGGAGGTACAGAAGCAGAACATGGGGTACAGACTATCTGTGACCTCATCGAGCATTACATTCCTAAAGCTGGCTTTAATCCCGCTACCGATGTTCAGGTGTTATGTCCCATGACTCGCGGTTTAGTTGGAACTCGCAATCTCAACAAGGTACTACAACAGTTAATCAATCCTCCTAGTGAAGATAAAGAGGAATTAGTTAGAGGAGACAGTATTTTACGCACGAGCGATCGCGTCATGCAGTTAAAGAACGACTACAACAAAGAAGTGTTTAATGGGGATTTGGGAATAGTCAGGGCGATCGATAAAACCGAGAAGGAAGTCACGATTGATTTTGACGGTAGAGATGTAACCTACGACTATGCCGATTTAAATGAAATTACTTTAGCTTGGGCTACAAGCATTCATAAATCTCAAGGTTCTGAGTATCCCGTAGTAATTCTGCCTCTGTATACTTCTCACTACGTTATGCTCTCTCGCAATCTATTTTACACGGGACTGACTAGGAGTAAGAAATTGGCGTTGATTGTTGGTTCTGAGAAGGCTATTGCGATCGCTGTCAAGCAAGTTAAACAACAGCAGAGGTACACGAGATTAAAATCAAGATTGGAAAGTAAGAATTAAGTAGCTGGGTAGAATCAATTTCCTGACCTGTTTTACAATTAATTACGCCTACCTACTTCAAGGCGATGCCTATATGCGTAGCGGTATCCGTGATAGACGGCTAGCTTCGCGATCGCGCTCGTCATCTTTTCCATAATCCGCTGGTAAGTTTTTAATCTCATGAACAAAATTCAATCTTGTATCAGTCTCATAGATAAAGCTCTAGAAGCTTACCTTGTTCCAGAAGAAGAGCCGACCAAAATGGTCTTAAAACCTTCTAAAGATTTTCCCACTGATGGCTCTTTCACTCTCTCGAGATCACATTCGTTATCTTTTGAGGGAAATGGCTGCAATCAAGAAAATTCTTGAGAGTTAATTTTCTCAAAGTTTATTGATTTCCTGTGTCAATACTAGATTCAGTCTTTGGCAATACCGATTCAATGGAAATAGACATAGAAATTATCAAGATAGTTTAACAATGACATAGGCTGGGG
>JASJEI010000012.1 GCA_030064795.1 Pleurocapsa sp. MO_226.B13
CAATAGTAAAATTAAGATTCTTTCTCTAATTTCTGGATGTTCGTGCTCTTTTAACGTTTTTTGCAGTTTTTTTTGTTGCTCTTGACTTAGAAACCCTTTGACTGGCATTACTCACAACTATTGATTCTATTTCCTATTTCTATAATATGCGTTTTAGATGCATTACAGCTTATCTCTTTCCTCAAGCGATCGCATTTGCTGCATTTCTTGGCGAAAAATATGCCAATCTTGATTGATAGCTGGTAGTCCTTGCAATTCTAGATTTAGTGATGCTCGTACTACTGCGATCGGACGACCCATTAGTAATGCTAAACTTTGATTCTGGGCAAAGTTTTCAGGGTCGATATTATTCAGAGCATTGTTCAGGCAAAGATTAAAGTTGGCGACAAAATCTTGACCCAAAGTAATGATGGTTTTTACCATTTTATCCAAATGGATATTAGCTATATTAGGAATTTCTTGCCTATCGATAGTTGTCGTGGCTAGGGGGGTATTTCCTGGCGCATCATCCCATTCCCCATTAATATTAATTGACCCTAAAGCTTGACCTGCATTATCGTAAATCATTAAGCTACCATTCAAGTTATTAGGCAGTATCCAACCACAAATTGGCGTTGTGCTGGGGGCGTTATTAGTTTCGCGATTATCTTTAGCATCTGCTGATAGCCAACGGAAATTAATTCGACAAGGTTGCACAAAGCGAGGAGGAAGAATAATGCGATTATTCTCCCTGGCTTTCATACTCTCTGGCTTAATTACATATTCTTCTGAGTCAACTTGCCAATCTAGATTTCTAACTTGTCCGAAAGTATCAATCAACTGCAAGTCAATAATCCGCATTTCCCCAGAACGAATCGGGCTAAAATCATCTAAAGGTTGGGGCGCACTTTTGATTTCATCCGCAACAACTTCGGCAACTTCATCAGTAAATGCTTGGTAATCGGCAAAAGCGATCGGATCCTCAATTGCTAATTGCAAGGTTTGTTTGTGCATTAGCAAGGCTTCATTAAACCCACCAAGCGCTTGAGATAAACAATTGAGCTTTTGCAGTTTCTGATAAGCTGTAATTGCTGTATAGATAGGATCTGAAAAGTTTTTGTTGGTGTACCACGATTCGATCTCGTCGATTTGTTGAGCTAGAAATTTAATTTTTTGTTTGTCCTTCTCAATGTTTCGATCTCGATAATAGGATTCAAGAGTGCCGTGTTTATCTAAATACTCTTCAATTCGCTTTTGCAACAAAGAGTTGGCATAGGGAGTTAAGATACTAAAGCCACTGTAGATATTAGAATCGCGATCTGTTTTAATACGATTAGCTGCTACATCATCGACAACAGATTGATCATTTTTGGGCGATAAATCGACATCATTTGTCTCAAGAGTATAATTTTTAGTCAGAAAATCATTACTATAGTTGCGATCGCCCGCAGTTTTATTGCTGCCATCAGCTACGGGAAATAGTTCGACTAACCATTCCAATATAATCGGATTCCAAGGTTGCTTTTCCCAAATATTAAAACCAATACGTTCGCTATTGTTCTCAGGTTGAAGTTCGTTAATCTTATCAAAAATCGTCTTAAAATTTTCTTGAATTAAGCCTTGAATCGTTCGATCGGCTATTATTTGACATTCAAGTAAGCCATCCTCACTAAAACGACCGTCTTGACCGTGCCTTTGAGTCGCTTTTACATGGTCTCCTACCATTAAAACAACAGGCTCTTTGGGTTCCCAGTAACGAGGGCTGCCAACTATTTCTAAAAGATATGTTGCAGGAGTGGGAGTTTTTTCTTTTTCCTCTTTTTTCAGTTGAGCGTATTTATTCTGACGTTGTTGATTGTGGGTATTAATGGCACTAATTAAACTATTAATTTCCTCTGCTAACTCCGAAGATAGAGAATCATCTGAACCAGACGCACGACTCAATTTTCCAGTATCGTCCTGAAATAAATTTAATTCTCCCGTTGCATTGAACTTTTCCTGTAGAGGTTCGAGTCCTTGTTTTTGAATGTAATACTTAACCTCATCAATATCGGGATAGTCATCCCAACTATGTTCGGGAGGATAGGTAGAAACCATATATTTATACCAGTCAGAAAACAGTTGTCTGCGTCTGGAATTAATCTTTGCTAAAGCAGAATCATATTCTTGCTGTTTCTGGTTGAGGGTATGAAGTTGAGATGCAATATCTGAGGGAAGATCGAGTTTCGTTTGTGAATTGATATTATTTGCTGAATTAGACTGCTCTGTTTCTAAGCGAATTCTCCAGAGAAATCCTCCAATAACTGCATTAAATCCAGCTTCGTGGCGAATTTCCTTGAATTTAGCGACCGTATCTAATTTTTGACTTTCTAAGTTTTCTGCAAACTGTAGAGCTTCTAATTGTTCCTCAACGATCGCTTTCTGAGATTCATCGATAGTTTCAGCCAAATAAGCTGATAGTGCTTCTGTTCCTGTATTAGCAACAGCTAATTTAATATTAGCTGTCTCTAAGGGAAGTTGCTCCGAGTTATTTTTGAAGATTAATCGAGAATAGCAGACGATTTGGGGGGCTTCACTATCCCCAGTAAAGGTCTCATTTTCCCAATCAAATTTCCACTGTAATTCTTCCTCAATTGCATCAAGGAAGACTTCAAGAGTGAGTTCTTCTTCTGGAAAATCTTCTTTGAAGCTTTTTTTGAAGTCCTTAAGAAATTCACTCAGATAGTTCTTTTCGGGGTCACTATACCAGCCAATAACATCGTATTGGAGACCAGCTTTCGATAGATCGGTAGAATCGTCATATTTAGGGTCGTGAAAGCCAAACACACTACGACAGTTAGGATAAAAGGCAGCAAAAGTCGGTTCTCCGTAATTAACAGCAGTCAGGCGTTCTAAGTACTTTGTCTCTGAGGTAATTGTTTGCTGGTTATTCTTCCACTCTGAGAAAATCAGTCTTCTCCCTAGATACCTGAAGCGTGGGGAATTTGGGTTATCTCGATCGGGATAGGTAACGCTATCCTCCTGAAAGCCTGCATCGATCGGATATAGATAATCACTTTCAATAATCCAAGATTCAGTACCTTCGTTGTCGCGACGAGTTACTAGCCAAAGATTGGGAACAGCAGGAAATTTGCCATTCTCACTTTCTTTGGTCAAGGCATCGGGTAACGCCCAATGAAGGTGGATTCCAGCTTTTAAATAAAGATTCTTATTTTGAAAAGGCTGAGAAACAATAGATTCACTTAAGTTAACGGTATCGGGGTTGACATCTCGCTGACCACTAAAATAGGGCAGACGATTAAACTCCACCATTGCTTCGGCTACACTCCTACCGTATTTGAGATGTAAGGCATCTATGTGTATGGGAACGAGTAAAAAGTCATTCATACTAAAGTATGCTTGCAAACTGCGAAATCCACGATCTTAACTTGTTATTTAAAGCTGCTAGCTCATCATATTATTTGGTACACATTTTCCTCGCTCTGTAATTATCAGATGTAATTATTTGTAATAATTTTTGGAGTTGATGGAGAGATTTGACCAATATCCAGCTTCTTAGTTTTAGTCAACAGTTATTTCATGAAAACTGCTTACTTCAGTAAACTGAGAAACGCTATATGTTTTTATTCAAAATACAAAAAAAGAAAGATCTTAGCAGTGCTAAGACCTAAACAAAAAATTGAGAAAAGATATTAAAGCTATTTTAATTTTCTTGTAATTGTTCTGCCAATTTGATGATTTGGGCAGTAACTACCATACTTTCTTCGTATAGCATTTCTCTTCCCCATCGCTGTAGTTGTTGACCGAGTAAATCTTCGGTTTTTTGCTCGAATAGGGGTGTTACCTGCTCGATGTAACAAGCTTGCGCACCGCCTCCAGCTTCCATCCGCATACAGCCAGAGGTGCTAGAACATAGTACGGTACAGCAGTCAGCATCTAAATTGGTCGAACTCAGACGCAAGCTAATTAAATCTCCAGGAATTTCGCCCCAGTCTGCGGTAGGAATCCCTGCTAATTCTGCTTCGATACTACGCTGCTTGTCGTCGGTCAATTTTACTTTACGAATGTCGTAGTCTCCTCCCTCCAGTTTGTATTCAACGGGAGTCCACTGGAGACGGCTAGCTAACCAACCTAAAAACATCAATGCCTGGGATTGATTACCTAGTTCATAATCAATAGTAACCCGATCTACTTCATAAATGTCCGATCGCCTTTCTGGGGGATCGAAAGCAGCAGCGGTTAGTTCCTGCCAGGGTGCAAGTCTGCGCCAGTTGATATCAGCTAAAGCGGTATCCTGTTTGAGTAATGCCGATAGGGATTTTAAGTCGGTTTCGGGATGGACAAAACCACTAGAGTCAAAAATTACCGTATCGCTAGAAGCTACTAAACGTTTGAACAGCGGATGTTCGGGAGCGGGAGTAGCTTTCCACCAGACAAATTTTGGCAAGTCGGCGATCGCCAACTCGGCAATAATGCCACCGATCCTTTCTAATGCTTCGGCAGTACCACTAAGGGTAATATATTCGCAACAAACTAGAGTGTTTTGATTTTTTTTACCAATGGGACAATAAGCCGAGACTTGGGCTTTGACTCCCGTGTCTTCTCCTAAAATCGGACAGAGGGTAACGATCCGACAGGGGTTAGAAGCGGCGATCGCATCGGCGGTAATTCCTTCTGAATCGGGAGTATAGTTAATTGCTGCGGTTTTATTTTCTGAGGTTAGTTTGTCTTCTGTCTTAGCTTTAGCAAACTCCGCCTGTAATTTAGAGATTAGTGCGGAATCGGCTTTGCCTGTAACTTCCATCCCATATGCTTTCTGTGCTGCTTTAATTGCTGCTTTGATTCTCGGCCCAGCAATGCCATCGATCGGGCCAGTATAAAACCCCAGAGATGCCAATAATTGCTGCGTCCCGTCTGGCTCGTAAACCACTAGGCTAAAAGTAGCTGCCCTGGTAACGGCAGTCCCGTCTTCATCCGAACCTTGAGTTTGCCAAAGCGATCGCAATTCTGCTTCAATTTCGTCGATTGATACGTCTTTTGGGGCTTGTAAAGATACTATTGGTGCAACCATAATTAGTTATTAGTCATTAGTTATCGTTTATTAGTTGTAGTGGGCAGGAAAAATTATTTTGTTCGTTATCAATACGCTACTATCAATGCCCACCAAAATCGCTCTGTAATTATTGATATTTAAAGTCTACGCCAACGCCGACGATCGCGATTAATCATCATTTCCGCTTCTTGGGGCTGCCAAGTTCCTGCTTCATACTGAGGCATTTTGCTCGGATCGCTAGGAGCTTCCCAGGCGTTAATGATCGGCATGACGATATTCCAGGCTGCTTCTACTTCATCAGCACGGGTAAACAGGGTTTGATCTCCGAGCATACAGTCGAGTAACAGACGGTGGTAGGCATCGGCTGTAGCCATACCAAAAGATGAGCCATAGCTAAAGTCCATATTTACAGTTCTGGTACGCAGATCGGGCCCTGGAGTTTTGGCTTCAAATTTTAAAGATATGCCCTCGTTGGGTTGAATCCGCATAGTCAAGACATTAGGACTAGTTTGTTGAGCAGCAGACTGAAAAATCAACAAGGGTACTTCGCGAAAATGAATCGAGATCTCAGTCACTTTTTTGGGCATCCGTTTGCCAGTGCGGAGATAAAACGGCACTCCTTTCCATCGCCAGTTGTCGATTTCTAATTTTAGTGCCACAAAAGTCGGGGTGGTCGATTCGGGGTTAACTCCATCTTCTTGACGATAACCCTTTACAGGTTTGCCCTTCATCCATCCTTCAGCGTATTGCGCTCTTACTGCTGATTGCTCCAGGTTGTTGGGGTCAGAAACATGAGTTGCTTGCAGTACTTTGGTTTTTTCGCTCCGAATACTATCGGCATCCAAGGAGTTAGGAGGTTCCATGGCGGTAATCGCAAATAGCTGCATGAGGTGATTTTGCAGCATATCCCGCAACGCCCCAGAGGTTTCATAATATCCCGCTCTTTCTTCTACCCCAACAGTTTCGGCTACGGTAATCTGTACGTGATCGACAAATTGGCGATTCCATAAGGGTTCAAAGATCGCATTACCAAAACGGAATACTAAAATATTCTGGACTGTTTCCTTACCCAGATAATGATCGATGCGATATACCTGTTCTTCTTTACAAACGCGCTGCACCGCACGATTGAGAGATTTTGCCGTACTGAGGTCTTTACCAAAGGGTTTTTCAATTACCATGCGGTTTTTCACTGGATCTTTGAGCATTCCCGCCTTACCTAGTTGTTTTAAGGCTGGCTTAAAGAATTTGGGCGATACAGCCAGATAAAAAATCCGATTACCTCTTGTGCCACGCTTCTCGTCTAACTCGGCGAGAAAAGATTTTAGTTTTTCATAGCTTTCGGCTTGATCCATGTTACCCGAACAGTAGAAAATACCTTCGGCAAAGTCATTCCACAATTCTTCGTTACCTACACCGTTACCGAATTCTTCCATCCCATCTTTGAGATGTTGGCGAAAGTAGTCATGACTCCAGTCTCTTCTGGCAACTCCCACAATGGTCATTTCTGGAGGTAGACGACGCTCTCTTTTGATTTGATAAATGGCGGGAATTAGTTTTCTTTGGGTTAAATCTCCCGATGCCCCAAAGATTACCAGGATTGCAGGCTCGGCAGAACGCTCCTGTTGTAAGCCTACTCGTAAGGGATTTTCTAGTATTGCAACCATATCTAGTTTATGAGAATTTATTTAAAAGTTCTGAGTTTGATTCTGAGCCAGTCTGGTAAGAACGATTTACGTCTCTGTAGCGAAACCACTGAAACTTGATGTGGGTTCGAGCCGTACCACAATTACCAGTTTTTAATAGTTGTTCTCTCAAGCTTCTGCGATCGGTTTTCGGTCTACTTGAACCTCTGATAGATCGATAGCATCCAGCAAACAAAAGAGGGAAAAAGAATCTAATTCTTCATCCCTCATTCTCGATCTTGCCTATACTGCTGCCAGTTGTTTGACTTTAGATTCTAAGGATGACATTAGAGATTCAAAAGGTTTGATAAATTTATCAATACCTTCTTCTAGTAGCTCATCCATAACTGTATCCAAGTCGATATTGACCGCATCATCTTTTAAGCCATCAAGAACTTGCTGCGCGCTATCCAAATCCGTTTCAATACGGTTTGCTGGATCGCAGTGATCGACACAGGCATCGATGGTATTGGGAGGCAGAGTGTTGACGGTATCTAGCCCAACTAACTCATCGACATACATTACGTCACTATATTTTGGGTTTTTGGTGCTAGTACTTGCCCATAAAAGTCGCTGTACTTTCGCGCCTTTAGCTGCCAAAGCTTGCCATCTATCACTACCAAAGATTTCTTTGTATTTTTGATATGCCACTTTCGCATTAGCGATCGCCACTTTACCTTTAATCGCCTCTAGTTTGGCTTTGTCAGCATCACTAGCGGTTTCCAGCTTACTGTCAAGGCGATCGTCGATCTTGACATCAATCCGACTGAGGAAGAAACTAGCAACCGAGGCGATCTTGCTGATGTCTTCACCAGCTTCGGCGCGTTTTTCTAGACCTCTGATATAGGCCCAAGCAGTATCGATATAGCTTTGAACTGAAAATAGAAGGGTCACGTTGATGCTCATCCCATCGGCGATCGCTTGTTCTACTGCGGGCAAGCCTTCTGGTGTCCCAGGAATCTTGATCATCAAGTTAGGGCGATCGATAGTTTGATAGTAGCGACGAGCTTCTCTAATCGTACTTTCGGTATCTTTGGCGAGATCTGGTGGTACTTCGATACTGACGTAACCATCTAACCCATTAGTTTCTTCGTATACGGGCATAAAGATATCGCAAGCATTACGAATATCAGTAAATACCAAGTCCTCATAGATTTCTTGGACTGATTTATCAGCTTCGATTCCTGCTTCGATCGCGCTGTCGTAAATTTTATTACCCGCGATCGCTTTTTCAAAAATAGCGGGATTAGAAGTAATTCCGCGAATACCTTTATCGGCAATTAACTGTTTTAATTCTCCAGATTCAATCAGATCGCGACTGAGATTATCCATCCAGATACTTTGACCGTATTGATTCTCGATTTCTAGAATCGGATTTTGAGTAGACATAAATTACAATTCTCCTAAAAATACTTCACTAACAAGGCTTAATTTAGACTAAAGTTCCTTGCTCTGTTTTGCGTCTGGCCCAATCTTTAATAAAGGACTCTACCAACCCGACATCTTCATTACTTCCGATTACCAAAGGAGTGCGTTGGTGTAGTTTGTCTGGCACTACACTCAAAAGTCTTTTCATACCAGTACTTGCCTTTCCCCCTGCTTGTTCGGTCAAAAGAGCCAGAGGTGCAGATTCATACAACAATCTTAATTTTCCTTCTGGTTTCTTAATCGTCCCTGGATAGAGAAAGACACCGCCTTGATGCAAAATACGATGAAAATCTCCTACTAACGCACCGCTATAGCGAGAAGTATAACCTTCATGTCGATGAACATAGCGAATATATTCTCGGATTGATTCTTCCCACTGCCAGTAGTTTCCTTCGTTGACGCTATATACAGGGCCGTGTTGGGGAATAGTAATGTTTTCTTCTGCTAAAATAAATTCCCCTAAACTGGGGTCTAAGATAAACGAGTGTACCCCTTTACCTAAAGTATAAACCAAGACTGTAGATGGCCCGTAGAGAACGTAACCAGCCCCAATTTGGCGATCGCCATCTTGCAATAAGTCTTTTGCCTCGCCGTCTAGATCTTCACCTTGCTGTTGGCGAAGCGAAAAAATCGAGCCCACATTAAGATTTATATCAACATTAGAAGACCCATCAATCGGGTCGTATAGCAACGTATAACGACCTATGGGACAATTTTCGGGGATGTAATAGGGTTTATCCATTTCTTCTGAAGCTAAGCGACATACCAAGCCACTTTGCTTAAAAACGGAAATAAAGACATCATTGGCATAGATGTCCATTTTCTTTACAGATTCGCCCTGTACGTTGGTTTCACCTGTAAAACCTAAGACCCCAGCCATAAGTCCCGCCCGACTTAAACGGCGACTAACTAGTTTAGCAGCCAGAGCGATGCGATTCATAATCGCGCTCACATCTTGCGCTTCGGTAGTGAAATCTGAAAATTGTTGTAGTACGTGCCTAGACAAAGTTTGACAATCTCTATCTAGGCTATGTTCTGGAATGACAGCGTTGTCAAAATTTTCCATTATCAAGTAACCTTCTTAACCCTGCATCTCCTGTCTCGAGCCGCTCGAAGTGGCAGACACTTCGCCATTAACGGTTTAGCCTGCTGCCACCGCAGAAAGCGGTCACAGATTTTGTCTGAGGACAAGAGCTAGACAAACAACTTAAGCTCATCCCACCCATAAATGAGGTGGGATTTCGTGTCAGTTTTCAGTTGTCAGTTGTCAGTTGTACTACTGACCACTAACTACTGACTACTAACGCGACGGGGCGACTTATCCGACCATCCCTAAAAGGAATGGGCGAACCCCGTCGCTTTTCGTGAGGTAAATTAGGTTCAAAGTAAGTCTGAAATATCTTCGTGCTTTTCCAACTCAAAGATATATATAACAAAATGTTACTTTGGATTCACCACGCTCTATCTATTTATATTAGAAAGGGATGTTTGCAGAGAGTCAGAAGCTTAAGACTAGCTTCAGGTTATGTTGGCTTTTTGCTGTTTCTGATACCAAATCCTCAAGCTATCGATCGCGATCAATCAATTGAAATTGACTGAGGTTTGTCCTTGCTGTTGGGGGTTGCCGAATTATTATTACTAACGGAATTGTAGCCTTGTTTTTCTAGCCACTGAGACAGGGGTTCTTCGTCCAACTTCAACTGTAGAATACCAGAAACAAAACCACCAGCAAATGCGACTGGTTGCTGGATAAATTTTTGTAGTGCCGGGGTCAATTCGCTTAAAAACATAGATTTATGAACGGTAAGATTTTTATCTCTAGAGTTATTTAAGTTTTCTTAAAGATTTTAGCGTGTTCGCCGAACGGATGCTGGTTTATTTTTTACCGCTGAATTTCCTCTCGAAAAATGGTGCCAACAGTTACGATCTTTAGATTGCGATATTTAACGGGTGATATAGAACTATTAAGTTAGTATGTTTTAACTTATACAAGGCTTTTCAATCTAGTTCTAATTAGCTTTAATGCCAGTATGAGTCTTTTAAAATTTGTTTTTTCACCATCGACAATAAATGGTGTTCTGTAACCATCAGCTATCAACTTTGATTATCTACCAGTTCTAAAATTCGCTAGCTTTTGGTCGGGAAGATTCTGTTACGGAAAACAAAACAATACACAGTTTGGGAAGAGTAACAATGGATCGGTCTCCAAAAAAAGATGTCTTATTAGCAGAACTTGAAAGAGAACGTTCGATACGCCGTACTGTGAGGTTGTTGTCCGACAAGCGATCGCGCATAATCGACGAACTCGACCGTTTGATCGCTCATCTTTCTTTGCTAGTTGCTGTCCCCCGCAAAACCTTAGAAGATCCTCAGCCCGAGTCGGATATTCTCATTGAAGCTGCCAAGAGAATTGACGATCCTGTCTTTACCGAGCTACTGATTCAAATTGTTCGAGAAAGACAAAGATGAGATTGCTGTTAATTGGGAGTTCGGAGTTAGTAGTTCGGAATTCGGAGTTTGGAGTTAGTGGTTAGTGGTTAGTCGTTAGTGGTTAGTCATTAGTGGTTAGTCGTTAGTCGTCAGTTGTTTGTTTTTCACTGCTTCCTCTTTCCTTCTTCCTTCTTCCTCCTTCCTCAACCTACCCCCACTTAAAGATAGCCGAACCCCAGGTTAGACCAGCACCAAAACCAGAAGCAGCAATTGTATCTCCAGGCTTAACTTTGCCTTCTCTAACCGCAGCGTCTAAAGCGAGGGGAATCGAGGCTGCCGAGGTGTTGCCGTATTCGGCAATGTTACTTAGAATCTTGTGGGGAGGGATTCCCAGACGTTTTGCCACTGCATCCATGATGCGTTGATTTGCCTGATGTAACAGCAACCAATCAATATCATCAGCAGTCAGATTTAAGCGAAACATCACCTTGCTAATAGCTTCTGGAACTTTCGCCACAGCAAAGCGATAGACTTCTTTACCGTTCATGGTAATTGGTTGGTATGTACCGTACTGGGCAGTTAGATCCTCTACCAGAGGTTGAGAATTGCCGTGATAATTTAAGTTCAAAGAGTCATTTTGACTGCCTTTACTATACATCTCAAAACCCAGTAGGCGATCGCCATCATTAGTTGCTTGACAGACTACTGCACCCGCACCATCGCCAAACAAGACGCAGCTAGAGCGATCCGACCAATCTACCCAACGAGATAGAACATCTGCACCAATAATTAAAACGTTTTTGTGTACTCCAGTGCGAATAAACTGGGCTGCGGTAATTAGGGCAAAGATAAACCCAGAGCAAGCAGCAGTAAGATCGAAAGCTACCGCATTAGTTGCGCCAATCAGTCCTTGAACCTTACAAGCACTACCAAACAGATCGTCGGGGGTAGAGGTAGCCAAAATAATTAAATCGATTTCAGTAACAGAGATTCCCGCCATGGCGATCGCATTTTGGGCTGCTACAGCAGATAATTGACTTAAAGTTTCAGTATGGGAAGCGATATGACGATTTCTCATTCCTGTCCGAGTCACGATCCACTCGTCAGAAGTTTCTACCATCTGTGCTAGATGATGATTAGTTAAAACCGATTCTGGTGCAGCCGAACCACATCCAGTAATCGCGATACCCGCACCCATATTGTTCAACAATGTTTCACTCCGTTACTCATACTCTTGCTTTTGGTTATTTGGGACTAGCTGAAGCAGTTTCAGCACGATCTGCCTCGGCTTCCAGTCTTTGATGGTTGTAGGACTTAATTTTTTCTAGTACCTCGTTGTCAATTGCTTCTTTTGCCGAGCGAATGGCATTAAACATTGACCCTCGACGAGAACTACCGTGACTAATAATACAGATTCCTGCTACACCAAACAACAAAGCTCCACCATGTTCGGCGCGATCGATACGACGTTTAATGTTGCGCAGATTAGGCTGTAACAATGCCGTACCGATTTTACCCCGCCATCCTTGGGGTAATTCTTCCTTCATAATTTGCAACATAACTTCGCCAATCGCTTCGGCAAACTTGAGAACAACATTACCGACGAAACCATCGCAAACGATGACATCAAACTCACCAGACAAAACATCTCTACCTTCTGCATTACCCACAAAAGTAATTTGAGGGTGAGCGGTCAATAACTTATGGGTAGCAAGTGCTAGTTCGTTGCCTTTGGAAGATTCTTCACCAATATTGAGCAAACCTACCTGGGGTGATTCGTGACCGAGAACATACTTACTATAGATAGTTCCCATCAAGGCAAACTGTTCTAAATACTTCGGCTTGCAATCTACATTTGCTCCTACGTCCAAGATAATTACCGATTTATCTGGAACAATAGTGGGTAAAACCGCGCCAATCGCAGCACGTTCAATGCCTTTGAGACGACCAAGTTTCAAAGATGCCGATGCCATTGCTGCCCCTGAATGTCCCGCCGAAACTACCGCATCTGCTCGATCGCTTTTGACCAGATCCATGGCTAAATTTATCGATGCTTTGGGCTTACGACGAATTGCCCTCAGAGGTTCTTCTTTCATATTGACCGTATCTTTGGTGTGAACAACTTCGATACTTGCCGTTCCCTTGCGATCGTATTTCTTAATTAGAGAGTCTAGTTGCTCTCGATCTCCCACCAGTAAGACATCTAGATCCAATTCTGCCGAAGCCTCAACTGCCCCGGCAACAATTTCCTCTGGGGCAAAGTCTCCCCCCATAGCGTCTACTGCGATTCTTGCGCGCATTAATCCCATTTAGCAAATTTTATAGAAGCCTTACAAATTTTAACAGTTTGAGGTCAAATATCCCTAATATCTCATGGAAATAGCTAAAGAACTTAACCTACCTTGATGCATTGAAAACGGAAAAGTTATCAACGATCTTGACCGTTAGTTAACCCTATCTTAGCTTTTTGATTGTCAGTAGTCCTAATTGCTGAGGTTATTGCTAATTGCTTTATGTTAGATTTAATTGCTTCGAGTATGTTTGCCTGGTTAAATATTTGGCAAAAACCAGAAAATAAATTACAGCCTTTGGAGTTATTTCCTTGGCATGATACGGCTATTTTTGAGCTTCCTCCCCAGAAGCAAGATCCGATCGCAGAAAACATCGTTCAGACTTATCTGCAAGACTTGAGTAAACGAGGCATAAACAGCGATCGCCAGGGAATCTGGATTCAATCGGGTTGGTACTCTTTTGCCAACGAGCGGGGAAAAACGCCTCTTCCTGCTGCTTCTTTAACTAAAACCGCGACGACTTTAGCTGCCTTGGGTAAATGGGGCGCAGAACATCAATTTGCAACTAAAATCTACGTTACAGAAGCGATTGAAGACGGGATCGTTAGAGGCGATTTGATTATTGAAGGGGATGGCGATCCCTTGTTTGTCTGGGAAGAGGCGATCGCTTTAGGTAATACTCTCAATCAATTGGGTATTCGAGAAATTGAGGGCAATCTTTTGGTTACAAACAAGTTCTATATGAACTATCAAGAGCGGTCTCAATTAGCGGGTAAGCTACTCAAACAGAGCTTAGATCGAAGCTTGTGGCAGTCGGAAATAACCAGGCAATATTTACAAATGCCAGCGGGTACACCCCAGCCGAGAATCGCGATCGCCGGTCAAGTCAAGCTAGTTGAAGATTTGCCAGCAACAGCTAAATTAATTGTTACTCATCAGTCTTTGCCCTTAGTAGAAATACTCAGACAGATGAATATTTATAGTAATAATAAAATGGCACAGATGTTAGCAGATTTACTGGATGGTGCTGAAGAAGTAGCTAGAGCTGCGGCAGATCTTGCCTACTTTCCCCGTAATGAAATTGAGTTAATTAATGGATCGGGGTTGGGAGAAGAAAATCGTCTTTCTCCCCGCGCTGTCTGCCAAATTCTCATCGCGCTCGATCGCTTGCTGCAAGATTTTTCTCTTACTGCCATCGACTTATTTCCCACCGCAGGAAGAGATCTCGTCGGTACGGTAAAGGATCGGGGTTTACCGACTGGGACAGCAGTTAAAACAGGAACACTAGATAATGTCAGTGCTTTAGCGGGTGTTATTCCCACCAGCGATAACCCTTCCCCCATAGCTTCACAACCAGATAGTGTTTATTTCAGCATCATTAATTATGGTCGCCAGTATGAATATTTTCGCCAACAACAAGATCGGTTGTTAAATGAACTAGTTCAAGGATGGCAATTAGTTCCCGATGATTTTAGTTTGGCAAGAGAAAAAGATTGGTTTTTAGGCGATCCCAAGCGAAATCGTGTTTATAGCGATCCTATTTAAACGGAATTCCCAGAGACAAGGCATGCCCTGTAAGGTAGGGTGGGCGACGCGAAGCTAGTACTTTAGTGCAAATTTACCAAG
The DNA here is from genome assembly GCA_030064795.1 of Pleurocapsa sp. MO_226.B13. The sequence continues at coordinate 14,493 of JASJEI010000012.1, forward strand.
CCAGCAATGGTCTAATTCCCTCAAGTGATTTTTGCCCACCTTACGATTATTTTTCAATGGAGAGCAAAATTCCCAAAATCCCCAATAATAGCAATTCAAAGATGACCATTTGATTTAAAAGATTTCCATCTTCTGGCTTGAGGATAAAGTAAGTTCTAAAGAGTGTGTAGGGGATTATTTGTAAGGCAACTATTCCGACAGTAAAGGCGATCGCCGACCAAGCCAATTTACGCCATAACCCATAAGCAACTATCAAATCGAAACCTAGCAGCAATAGATCCATAACGCGCCACAGCATTGGGGTTTGTTGCCAAGAAACACCTGACAACCCCGCTATATTACTGACATGAACTATTGCACCAAATAGCAAAACTAAAGCGAGAAATCGTAAATATATTCCCAACCATTTTTGGTGGACTAAATCTTGTAACTGTTCGTAAATTTGGGATGATGACATAACTTGAGCTTCAAGATTACCAAATAACGAATATAAGCGATCGCCTGAATAATCTTTTATTTTATTTACGGAAAATCTGACTGGATTAATTGTCCTATCTATAAGATCCTTCTTGACAAGTAAAATTGCTTACAAAAAAATACAGGGTAATAAATTACACCAAATCCTGTTTACATAGAATACTTATCGGTTAAATCGTTAAACCTTGTAGAGACGTAATATATTACGTCTCTACTACCGATTTTTTGGTACTTTTTGGCAATCGGATTTCGTATTACACCCATAGCATAGTAATGAAACCAAATTAACTTAATTGAAAGCTAACTATTTAGATAGTTGTAGCGCACTCAACTGCTTATGCACCTCTTTGTTTCAAATCGAGAGAATGTTCTTCGAGGACTTCTAGAGGAAAATAATCTAGCATCGCCTCGTGAGTAGCTTCCAGATTGATTGGGGGTGCAAAACCCGCTTCTAAAGCTTCTTTCCACCGTGCTGCACAAAGACACCAACAATCTCCAGGTTGCAAACCAGGAAAGTTATACATCGGTACTGGGGTGCTAAGATCGTTGCCTCTTTCTTTGCTAAAAGCTAAAAACTTAGCAGTGACTTCGGCACATACTATATGTACCCCCAGATCTTGTGGTCCCGTTTCGCATTTGCCAGTCCGATAAAATCCTGTCATGGGAGACTTGCAGCAAACTTTAAGTTCTCCTCCCAAAACATTTTTCGCTGATGTCATATCTCGATCTTGAAATTTGCTAACAACAACTAGATTTTAGCCAAATTTAGCAATTTGGGACGATAAAAGTTTGGTGTAAAGTCTCCAATTCAACATCTAGTAGATCTATTTCTACCTGACAAGGGCTTAAAAATTTACGATTGAACGATAAACTATACAAATGATTGAGGTAATTTAAACTTTTTTTTTAATACATACTTTATGAACGCAACGGCAACAAACTCTTCTACTTCTAGCTATGACGCGGTGATTATTGGTTCTGGTATTGGCGGTTTAGTGACAGCTACACAACTAGCAGCCAAAGGTGCAAAAGTATTAGTCCTAGAACGTTATTTGATTCCTGGTGGTAGTGGCGGATATTTTGAAAGAGAAGGATATCGTTTTGATGTTGGTGCATCAATGATTTTTGGTTTTGGCGATCGCGGGACAACCAACCTGCTAACTAGGGCATTAGATGCAGTCAACATGGAGATCGAAACCTTTGCCGACCCAGTACAAATTCACTATCATTTACCTGACAATCTAGAATTAAAAGTCCATCGCGACTATGAAGCCTTTTTACAAGAATTAATCGCTATTTTTCCCCACGAAGAACGAGGAATTCGCGGTTTTTACGGCGAGTGTTGGAATGTATTTAATTGTCTTAACTCAATGGAGTTACTTTCCTTAGAAGAACCCCGTTATCTAATGCGGGTATTTTTTCAAAAACCTTTGTCTTGTTTGGGTTTAGCTAAATATTTACCCCTCAACGCGGGAGATATTGCCCGCAAACATATCAAAGATCCCAAGTTACTCCAATTTATCGATATGGAGTGCTATTTATGGTCGGTGGTGACTGCGGACAAAACCCCAATGATCAATGCGGGAATGGTATTTAGCGATCGCCATTATGGAGGAATTAATTATCCCCAAGGTGGAGTGGGACAAATCGCTCAAAAATTAGTAGATGGGTTGGTCAAGGCGGGAGGGGAGATTAAATACAAAGCCAGAGTTACCGAGATCTTAATTGAAAATGGTCGGGCAGTGGGCGTAAAGCTAGCCGACAATAGTGAATATCGGGCTAAGAGAATTGTTTCTAATGCTACTCGTTGGGATACCTTTGGCAAACTTCTACCTCCAAAATACGTTCCCAAGCGAGAAAAGAAATGGCAACAAAGATATCAAAAGTCTCCTAGCTTTCTGAGTTTACATTTAGGAGTAGATGCTAGTGTGCTGCCAGAAGGTACAGATTGTCATCATATTCTGCTAGAAGACTGGGACAGAATGGAAGAAAGCGAAGGTACGATCTTTGTTTCTATTCCCACACTCCTCGATCCTAGTTTAGCCCCCGAAGGACATCACATTGTCCATACTTTTACTCCCAGTTGGATTCAAGAATGGCAAGGATTATCTACCCAAGAATACCAACAGAAGAAAGAAACTGCTGCTGCTAATTTAATTCAGCGTTTAGAAGCAATTTTTCCTGGATTATCGGCTGGATTAGATTATCAAGAAGTTGGTACTCCCCGTACTCATCGTCGTTTTTTGGGTCGAGAAGATGGAACCTATGGTCCCGTTCCTCGTCGCAAGTTAGCTGGCTTATTGGGAATGCCGTTTAATCGTACCAGTATTCCTGGACTGTATTGTGTTGGCGATAGTACCTTCCCAGGTCAAGGTTTAAATGCAGTCGCGTTCTCAGGAATGAGTTGTGGACATCGTATAGCCGTAGATTTGGGATTGTAATGGCGCAGGGCAAGCAAGGGAGCAGATGAACAGAGGGAGATGGGGAAGATGGGGGAATAACTACTAACTCCGAATTCCGAATTCCGAACTCCAACAAACGTATAGCTTTGAATTTTTCTACTTAATGTATGAATGACTAGTTCATTACCAGATACTAATCTACTGACGTTATGTTTGTGGTTGTTAGGCAGAAGAAAACGCTTAAAGGTTGTGGGTAATTCTATGTTACCCTTGTTGCAACCAGGAGAAGAGATTTTAATCGCTCCCCATGCCTACGATAAATCTCAGCCAAAAATTAATGATATCGTAGTTGTCAAGCATCCCTTCGATCGCACTCTTACCATAGTCAAAAGAGTCAAGGCGATCGCTAGCGACGGCAACTATTTTTTAGTTGGCGATAATCCAACCGCAAGCACTGATAGTCGCCACTGGGGTGCAATTAGTCACCAGGAAATACTAGGTAAAGTAACCAACCGTTTCTCGTAAGCTTACCAAAGGTCAGAGTAGGTGTCCGTCGTCGAGGGCGCGGAGTAATCTCTGACCCCTCGAATTAGCATTCCCCACGCGCAAGTGTAATCGTGTAAGATGCGTCACGCTTCCGCAAATCGCTGCTTGATTGTTGCCTACCTTGCGGTTAGGACTTTCTTATTCCTCGTTTCTTACTGATACATTTTGCTCTTTATGCTAATTAATCTCAAATAGATTGCATAAGCTAGATGATAAGACTCAAGCAAGTAAGCGATCTCAATACTATATAAGCCAAGAATTCCTATCTTTATCTCTATGGAGAAGTTTTTCTGTGAATAATTTGATTAATATTTTCTAGACTTATTGACTTAAATTTTCATCAATAGTAAAGTACTATCTCAGAACAAATAAGAATTAATAGCAAGATCTATTTTATGTCTAGTCGCATTAAAACTATAGAATTATTTTTATCTCTTGGTTTAGTAACCGCAGTGGGAACTCAAACATTACCTTCTGATGCTTACGAAACTGAGGAAACTACTACAGAAACTTACTCATTAATGGCTCAAGGTGCTGAAGGCGGTGAAGGTGCTGAAGGCGGTGAAGGCGGTGAAGGCGGTGAAGGCGGTGAAGGCGGTGAAGGTGGCGAAGGCGGTGAAGGCGGTGAAGGCGGTGAAGGTGGCGAAGGCGGTGAAGGTGGCGAAGGTGCTGCTGAATCAGTAGATTCAGACGAAGACTATATGACTGTCTTAGGCTTAATGAAAGGTCATCTGCTTACAGCAGAAGAATTAATTGCAGCAGGAAATTACGAACAAGTCGCCCCCCACATTAGTCATCCAGCAGAAAAACTCTATAGCAGTATTGAACCTATGCTAGCTGAAAAAGGAGTAGAAGAGTTTAAGCCGACTCTCAACCAGCTATATGACTTGGCGCAATCTGCCCCAGATTCCCCTGAGATGCAAGATTTATTAGACCAATCTCAAACCTCCATTGACAATGCGATCGCTGCTATCCCCGAAGAACAACTTAATTCACCAGAATTTGTGCTGAATTCTATGGTAGAAATGCTTAAAAATGCTGCTACCGAATATGAAGCAGCGATCGCCAACGAGCAATTTGCAGAGGTGGTTCAATATCAAGACTCAAGAGGATTTGTTCTTTACGCAGACGAACTATATCAAACCGTTGCAGAGCAAAAAAGCCAAGAAGATCCAGAAGGACATCAAGTTATTACCGAAAGCTTGGCAGAATTAAAAACGGCTTGGCCCTCGATCGAACCGCCAGAAACTCCGATCAAAGAACCCTCAGAAGTCTATGGTTTGGTTTCTCAAATAGAGTTCAATATCTAAGACCAAGAAAACGGAGAATAATGTTAACTATTAACCCTTAGTTTTAAATTATTCTCCTGAGATGAAACATTTTGGTATCCTTTGTCCTCCAGGTGCTGGACATCTAAATAACTTTATGGCTTTAGGTTACGAACTCCAAAAGCGAGGACATCGCGTTACCTTATTCGGGCTACCTGACGTAGAAGCTTATGCTGTTGCTGCAAAGATTAATTTTTATCCTCTTGCTTCAGATCGATTTCCTGTGGGGAGTACCGAGCGATCTAACACTAGATTGGGAAAACTAGACGGTATTACCGCGCTACTTTACACCATTGATTTGTTTCGTCAGGGAACAGAAGTAATCTTAGAAGAAGTTCCTCAAGCTTGCCAACAAACTAATATTGAAGTCTTACTAATCGACCAGGTTTTATTAGAAGGTTCATCTATTGCTGAATATCTACGCCTACCTTTTATTACTATTTGTAGTGCTTTATTACTCAATCCAGAGCCTACTGTTCCCCCCACTCTGACTGGTTGGGGTTACGATCCTTCTTGGTTGGGACAATTAAGAAATCAAATTGGTAATAATTTATTAGAATTAGCTGGTACGCCAATTAGACTACTAGTTAATCAATATCGCCAGAAATGGGGATTAGATATTCTCAAAGTCAGCAATAATAAACTAAATCTCTGGTCAAAGAAAGCCATTATCAGCCAGCAAATAGCTTCTTTTGAGTTTCCCAGACAAGAATTACCCGATTATTTTCACTTTGTTGGGTCGCTTGTTAATAATATTGCCAGAGCAGAAATCCCCTTTCCTTGGGAGCAATTAACCGCTAAACCACTTGTTTATGCCTCACTGGGAACATTACAAAACAAGCTTCTGTGGGTTTTTATTCGGATCGCCTACGCTTGTCTAGGACTAGATGTTCAGTTAGTGATTTCTTTGGGAGGAGCAACCGAACCTGAAGAGTTAGGCTATGTTCCTGGTTCTCCCATTGTCGTTAAAGCTGCACCGCAACTATCGATCTTAAAACGGGCTAGTCTCTGCATTACTCATGCAGGATTGAACACTACCTTAGAATCTTTGAGTAATGGAGTACCGATGGTAGCTATTCCCATTACTAACGACCAACCTGCTGTAGCTGCTCGTGTTGCTTGGACAAAAACAGGAGAAGTAATTGATTTAAACAATTGCACTGTAGATACATTGAGAACGGCGATCGAACGAGTTTTGTTTCAGCCAGAATATCGTCAAAATGCGATGAAACTACAAGCAGAAATAGAACAGGCTGGAGGAGCAACTAAAGCAGCAGATATTATTGAAAATACTATTGAATAGGCATTTAGTTCGGAGTTAGTAGTTAGTAGTTAGTAGTTAGTTATTGCTCCCTCCGCTCCCCCTGCTACATGCGGAATTACGCCTTTGTCCTGCTCCCTCTGCTCCTTCTGCCTCACCTAATTTTTAAATGACCTAAATTAGAACAGGATTTAGTATGATTTTTTCAATTGATAATCTTCTCTCCCCCGACGAGATCGGGGAAATTAGGCAAATTTTAGATCGAGCAGAATTTGTCGATGGTAAGCTTACAGCAGGTTGGCACGCTAAGCTAGTCAAAAATAATCAGCAACTCAAAGCAGGTAGCTCTCAAACAGAGCTTAAAGCGAAAATTCGTCAGGCATTGGCTAAAAATGCTTTATTTCAGTCTGCGGTTCGTCCGAAGTCGGTTCATTCAATTTTATTTAGTCGCTACGAGCAAGGGATGTCCTACGATACTCATGTAGACAATGCCTTAATGAAGGGTAGTGGTGGTTTATGTCGTTCGGACGTGTCATTTACTCTGTTTCTTAATTCACCCCAAGATTATCGAGGAGGAGAATTAATTGTTGAAGGAGTACAAGCAGAACAAAGCTATAAACTAGATGCAGGTTCGGCGATTGTTTATCCTTCCACTACTTTACATCGCGTCGCTCCAGTTACCGAAGGTACAAGATTGGTGGTAGTAGGTTGGGTACAAAGCACGATCCGAGATGCCAGCGATCGCGAAATTCTTTTCGATTTGGAAACTGCTCGACGGGCAATCTTTGCTAAATCGGGAAAAACACCCGAATTCGATCTGGTTTCTAAAAGTCTTGCTAATTTGCTCCGTAAATGGGCTGATGTTTAGCTATCTAGAGTAAGGAATAATTGACTTCTACGTAGCCTTTTACCTTTTACCTTTTTTCCTGCTTCCCATGCCTCCCCTGCCTCCCCTGCTTCCTCTGCCTCCCCTGCTCGTCTCAACCATTAAATGTAAAAAGTCTACCCTTGTGAGCCGATCTTCCCCCCCTCTTTATCTCCCCAAGACTCCTCAACTAGTTAGCACAAGCTGCGCATTCGTCGCTTTTTTCCTTAAAGTTATCTTTTTGGACAGTGCGAACATAGTAAACAGCTTTGCAGCCTTCTTCCCATGCCAAGATTAAAGTGTCAAAGATGTCTTTAGCTTTGACTGCTCTTTCTGGTTCGTCAGGAAAATATACCCCTTGGTTGAGATTAAACAGCAATTCCATAGAAATTCCCGTATCAATCCACTGCTGCATAACTGCAACCGCTTTGACTACAGTTTGCTGATTGAGGCTTTTGTTTTCGCGATAGAACCAAAAACAGTCTTGAATAAAGGGTGGTGCGATCGGTACTGTGCCTTTAGCCCACTTGTCGTAGAAGAATTTACTGTATACGGGTAAGATACTTGCAGTACAACCCTGTACCAAAGAAGAAGAAGTATTAGGCGCGATCGCAGTGATATGAGAGTTACGAATACCGTAGGTTTGAATATCCTGGGCTAGTTGTTGCCAGCGAGTTTTGTTTTGGGTTATTGCTAAAATTTCCGCTAGGGTTTTAGATCCTAACAGCTTTCCTTTACTCCACTCACTACCAGCAAATGCAGCATAAGCACCCCGATCTTTTGCTAACTCCATGGAAGCAAAAGTACACCAGTAGGCTACTTCTTCAAATAAATGACTAATTTCTGTCAGGCTTGTGTAACTTAAGTGGCGTTTAGCCAGCCAGTCTGCTAAACCCATACAGCCAACACCAATAGTACGATACTTATCGTTATGGGTTTTACTATCTTTAAAGGGCGGTTTGGTCAGCTCGATCGTATTATCTAAAATTCTGACGGCTAATTGAGATACGGCAGCTATTTCCGATGCTTCAAGATTGGCTAGGTTGAGAGAGACCAAATTACAACAGTGGGCTTCTAATCCTGGCTTGACGTTGCTAAAGCTTTCGCAACAAAGATTTACTCCTGGGATATAGCCTTCATGCTTGTTGGGATTTGCCCGATTGATCGTATCTTTAAACGCCAGATAGGGCATTCCTGTCTCTACCTGACTCCGCATGATGTGCTTGAACAATTCGCGGGCATCGACTTGTTTGTAGAGAGTAATTTTTTTGCCTAATTCTGCCTCTATCTGGGCATATGCAGTTTCAAAACCTTCTCCCCACTGTTCGGCTAGTTCGATTCCTAATTGCTCTTTAACTTCATAGGGATCTATTAGCGTCCATTTTTCTTTATTCTTAACCCGACGCATAAATTCATCGACGATGACCAACTGAGGAAAGACATCATAAGCTTTACGACGACGATCGCCATTTTCTGCCTGCATCTCCAAAAACTCAGGTACGTCTAAATGCCAAATATCCAACCCGACAGTTACCGCACCAGCCCTACGTCCACCTTGATTAACGGCGATCGCGGTATCGTTGAGTAACTTAATCCAGGGAATTACCCCCCCAGAAGCATTATCTTTACCCATTACCCAGCTACCAGTAGCGCGGATCCGACTGACGTTAACCCCGACACCACCACCATTTTTAGAAATACGGGCAGTGTTAGTAATTTCCTCAAAAATACTCTCTAAATTATCGTCCATGGCGATAATAAAGCAGCTACTCAAAGAACCATTGGGTACTCTCAGGTTAGCTAGAATTGGCGTGGCTAGAGAAATCTTCCGTTGAGCGATCGCTTGATAAAACTTTCTGGCGATCGCCATTCTGATCTCTGGTTTTTCCTGAGAAGCAAGTAATAAAGCACAGGTGAGAAAAGCTTCTTGCGGTAACTCATCGGTTAATAAATACCGTTTGGTTAGCAAAACCGCTCCTGCATAGTCATAGTCCTTATCCCAGTCTGGATTTATCCAGTTACCTGCTTCGGCTAATTCTGCCTCGGAATAGCTTAAAATCTGGCGATCGTAACGCTTTGCATTTACCTGAAATTGTACTGCTCTGGGGTAGTCTCCGTAGCCAAATCCTCGGCTTACTTGAGTATCTTTCCATAAATTCCAGATGTGGAGTCTACCAGCTACATATCGCCAATCTGGTTCGTCTGGGCTACACATCCCTAAAGCACAATCAATCAAGTTATCTTGAATATCTCTGGTGGTTACACCACTGCGTAACCTAGTAGTCAAACCTGCCTCCAATTCGATCGGGTTGACGTTGTAATTAGCGCAAGCCCATTCGACTACAGAACGAATCTTAGTAATATCTAGAGAAGTGGAAGTGCCATCTCGTCTGATTACCTGGATTTTAGAAGTTGTATCTGGTTTGGTTTCTTGACAAGCTACTGTGGATGAAGAGGAGTCAGATGTTCCTGTCGTAACTAAAGGCGATTCATCCCCTGGATTGTGTGGTGTATTCCCATTTGGCTGGCGATCGCGTCCAACTGGTAAAGCTTCTGGGGTTGTATCGGCTGTCGATCTCGAATTACTAGTTAACGGTAAGGTTGGCTGCATACGTTATGTGAGACTGAAACAAATTTAACTGCTCTGGTCTTCTACTATAACTCAACTTTTGCCATATATAGTGTAATAATGGGGCAATTTAGCTCATATTACTCTATATATAGTTTTTGAACGGCGATCTTAGTTCGGTCGGGCAGTAAGATCTAAACCATACCTAAATTAATAATTTGATAATCTAGTTAATTTTACAATTATTGATAATTGCTGAATTTTCATTCTTCGATCGCTCAATAGTATAATCTTGAAAATGTTCGTGGTCTTAAGCAAAAATAAATTAAGTTGCAGAGTGAATAATCAACAGAATGAAGTTTATCTCAATCACCCTACCTTCGGACTTCTCTACAGAATATGTTTACTGAAAGATAATCAAGAATTATTTACCACCTTGTATGCTCAACGTTTATTTTTTACCGTTACGGCTACCAGTAGTTCTTTCTCTTTTGAGCCTATAAGTAGATCTGAGGCTCGCTTGTTAGTCGAGAGTTTATTACGACGACTATTATTAGACCGCGAAACCGAAAAACATCGAAAACTTCACGAGATTTATCAACGTACTTTTCTCTAATTTTTAGTTGAGATTTTTAAATTATTTTAATGACAGTCTCTGTTTCCCAAAAAATCAAACTGCTCGAATCAGAAATTCCCAAAAACGTTAAGTTGATTGCCGTTACCAAGCAAGTCGGTATCGAACGAATGCGCGAAGCATATCAGATGGGAATAAGAGACTTTGCTGAAAATCGTTTACAAGAAGCTTTAGCTAAGCAAGAACAGTTAAAAGATTTGAGCGATCTTAACTGGCATTTTATCGGGCATATTCAAAAGAATAAAGCTAAGAAAGTGGTAGAGAATTTTGATTGGATTCATTCTCTTGATAGTTTGGCTTTGGCACAGCGATTAAATAGATTGGCAGCAGAATTAAATAAAACTCCTCAAGTATTGCTGCAAGTAAAAATGTTGCCAGACCCTAACAAATATGGTTGGGAAGTCGCCGAATTGTGGCCAGATTTGGAGCAGTTAGATCGATGTCGCCAGCTAAAAATTCAGGGTTTGATGACAATTTTGCCCCTGGGATTATCTCCTACGGAATCTTTGGCTGCATTCAAAAAAACTCGCGAGTTGGCAACAACAATAAAACAGAAGCAATACTCAAACTTGCAGATGGAACAATTGTCTATGGGAATGTCAGGAGATTATCAGCTGGCGATCGCAGCGGGTGCAACTATGATTCGTTTGGGTAGAACGATTTTTGGCGAACGACCCAAATAATAAGGAATAAGGAAGGAGGAAGATAGGGAGATAGGGAGATAGGGAAGACAACTAACAACCCCGAACTAACAACTAACTCCGAATTCCGAACTCCGAACTCCGAAATACCTACTCGATCTGAGAATGCTTCCTCGGTCGTATTTTCGAGCCATACAATCGAGAATAAACTTGAGTAAATTCTGCACCCAACAAAACAATTTGGGCCGAATAATATACCCATGCCAAAAACACAACTAGAGAGCCAGCAGCACCGTATGCCGAACCTAAGCTACCTTTACTGATATATAAGCCTAACAGAAATTTACCAAACAGAAATAGAATCGCGGTAATTACTGAGCCAACAAAAACATCTTTCCAAGCGATTTTGACATCTGGCACATATTTAAACATTAAGCCAAATAAAAAAGTCAACAGACCTAAAGAGACGATGAAGTCTAGGTTTTCCCATAAAATCGCCGAACCAGGCAAAAAATCTATTCGGTATTTACTTAAAGTAGAAACAACCGCACTAAGAATTAAAGATAGTATTAATAAAAAGCCGATCGCCAGTACCATCAAGAAAGAAGATATCCGCTTGCGAATAAACGGTAACATTCCCTGACCTGGATGGGGTTTAACGTTCCAGACTGTATTCAATGCGTCTTGCAATTGAGCAAAAATACCTGAAGCCCCCAATATTAGTACCCCGATGCTAATCCAAGATGCCAATCCACGGATTTTGGGCTGAGTGATATTATCCAGTGCCAACAAAATTGGTTTGACCCCATCCTCTCCTACCAATAAAGTTAGCTGACTGATGATTTGTTCTTGTGCGGTATCTTGTCCAAAAAAAGCTCCAGCAATGGCGATCGCAATTACTAATAAAGGTGAAATAGAAAAAACCGTGTAATAGGCTAAAGCTGCTGCGATTCGAGAGGCTTTGTCTTTTTGCCATTCTTTAAATGTTTCTTTAAGTAGTCGCCCCACTTTACGTAGATTCATTTAGATAATTTTTAGTTTATTAGTTTATTTACTTATGCTTTTAGATAGCATTTCAGACTTCTTTATTAAAATTCTGTTTTCTCAAAGACTATTTATGTCAAGATTTAGCTAATTTTTGGGAGCTAGGAAATTATCAGTAAAAGTACGTAGTAATATATACGTATATAAACAAGTTTCAATTTTTCGATCTAAATGAATTTTAATAAATTACTCTTTGGCACTTTGGCAATGAGTGTCTTATTTTTCCTACCTTCAAAAAATAATTTTGCTCTTAGCGAAACCAGCACTCGGCAAAAAATTAATTATCAAAAACCGTTAGAAGATAACTACAATATCGTCTACAGTCAAGCCATCACTCATGTAGTTATTGGCCCGAGAATAATTACTCAATTTTCTCCTAGAAACCAGCAGGGAGAAAAGATCGATCTCAGTAAGTTAGCATCCAAGCTTGGTTACGATCATTTTAATTGGGTAAGCTACGTAGAAACAGATCCTCATGGTATTGCCGATCGCTCGGGGAAATTATTATCTACACCCTATAACGATCCGCCTCGGGGTGGTTATCAGTACGATTCGGCAGACAATTTGCCCTTTTATTGGGATGTGGTGGAGTGCGATCGCTGTTTACAACGCCATCATGTTCAACACGAGAAGAATTTTAAGCAGTATGAATTAGTTTTTGAAGATGCTCCCGCTGATTATCGTCTCCAACCAGGAGAAGCAATTGAATTTATCACCAGTTTAGTTGGGGTAAAACAGATCGATCCCCTACAAACCAGAGCAGAATGGGATGTTCTCCATACCTTTCGCTGGAAATTAACCAATCCTCGTCCGAACTACAGTCAAGTTTCCCTAGTAGAAGCTGATGTCGAGCTTACTCAGTTATCACCTTTGCTATTAAATACAATGCTCCTAGACGGCGCGGTATTACCTGCGTCAGTTGAAATCTCTAAATCCAAGAGACCGTTTGTTAAGAAAAGATTAAGCTTATTGCCACAATAAATAGTAAAAATACCTGAAAAAGTACCTGAATTATTCCCCTTTTATTTATTTTTGGCTAGCCTCATAATATTAACGCCAAGGATTGTTCTGAAAAAACATTAACAGTATTATCAACTACACCCAAAAGAGCGATGCCTTTATGCGTAGCGGCTTGCACTTGTCCTAAAGGATATAGCGGAGTGTATCCCTTTAGGGACACCTTCGGATATCGCATTGAGTGTATCCGTGATAGACGGCTAGCTGAGTCCTTCGGACTGCGACCTTGGGAGTCATGGGCGGGCTTCGCAACCGCAATCGCCAAAAACCAACTAGAATTACAGCGATAAAATTTAGTTAAAGAAAACAATAAAAGATCGGGGAGTAATGAACAATACAACTACACAAACTACACAAAGAGAAGATGCCAAGAAAGCTTTATTTGAGGCATTAAAAAATAATAATGGCGATACTAAAAATGAAACAGTTGTAGCAGCTATAGAAAGACTAGCATCACTCAACCCCCAGAGCGCGCCTACAGAAAACCTCGACCTGTTAAAAGGTGATTGGTTATTGATTAATGCACCAAATTTTCCCAATCGTCAACCAGATAGTCAAGGAAGATATATTTACACCCTCGGAAGACTGGCGTTTAATATGTTCGAGCCTGTAGAACTATTAGTAGAAATCGAGCGGGTATTACAACCTGTTTTTCCGACGGGAGAGGGAGATGAACTTACCCACGATATTATAGTGGAGTTTAAAACGATTGACGAAAATTTTCCTGAATTAAAAGGAATCGTGAAAAATTTGGCGGTTTGCTCTCCCAAAAGTCAAGATACTGTACAGGTTCAGTTTACAGGTGGAGAATTAATTCCTTTAGATACCGACGATCCATCAAAAATGAAGCAATGGTTGAAAGTATTTGGTGACAAGTCCGATAAATCTCAGCTTAGTTGGCGACAACGCCTAACTTCTGGCTTTATAAAATGGATGTTCGGCATCAGCAAAGCATCGGAGATAAATTCTCAGACAGGAAAACGAGTCTTTACGATGAAAAAGTCTCCTAAAGGAGTACTAAAGCTACTTTACTTAGATGATGAGTTGCGAATTACCAAGGGTAATCGCGGAACTGTGTTAGTCTGTCAGCGACAAGTTGAGCCTAATTGAGTAGAGAAGATTTTCTAGCCGATTATTGTCTCATACTGACTAGATTAGGCGATCGCTCTATTATTTCAAAAGCTGAATATATTTGAAATGAATGTGTATATAAGTCAAGCTTATTAGTAATATCTCAATTTCCCTTGCTAATGGCGGCTTGATAGATGCTAGAACATTTGGACAAGGGAATTCTGGAAATATTTTGATTAATGCTGGTAACTCTTTATCTCTAGATAATGGAGATATTTTTAGTGCAGTAACTACTAATGGTATCGGAAATGCAGGTCAAATAAATATTTCAACTAGAAATCTTACATTTACTAATGGTGGACAAATAAGTCAAGGCAATGGAGCAAATATTGTTATTAATGCTAGTGAATCTATAACTTTAGATAATAGTTTTATCTTTAGCGAAGTAAAAAAAAGTGGAATAGGAAATGGTGGTGAAATAGAAATTGAGACTAGCAATCTTTCCATTACTGATGATGCTGTAATAGATGCCAGTAATATTGGAGAAGGTAATGGTGGAAATATTTTAATCAATGCTAATAATATAATTCTCAATGATGGTACTATTTTTGCCACCAATGAACCATTAGAGTCAACTGTAGCGAGTGAAACACCAAGAAATATTAACCGCATATCGAACTAATAATGCTGGCGATCGCATTCCCGAAAGTTCTGCGAATTGCGATCGCAGATAAATAACGACTAGTGTTTAGCCGTTGCTTCAGCAACATACTGTCGAGTAGCATGAACTAGGGGCAACAATGCACCAGCTTGTTCTGTACCATTGACTCCCAGATCGCTATGACAGAGAAATATCTTTGATTCTGCCCTGGCAAGAATATCCCTGAGAATACGCTGCAAACGCCGATTATCCATTTCGTATTCATCTTCGGGCATCCAAGTCCTTCCCGTCCATTGTTTGAGAAACAACGGCGCAGCAAAGAGAGTAGCAGCACCCCCCTGCGACCAAAGTGGAGAGCTAGCATCCAGCCAAAATTGCCAACGATGGGATGTACGCAAAGAGCGATATTGAAACACAGTCGCTAAGGTAATAGCACCGACTTGAGGGGTGAACTGTCTTATTGGTCGAGGATTGGCGGTAATCGTGCCACGACGTAATAGTTGAATAAACTGGGCGACAGTAGCAGCTTGGGTTTGGAAACTGGGTTCATTTTGTCGCAGTCGGCGATCTACTTCCCAAAAGTGTTGAGCAGTTTCCATTAGTTCTCGCAATACTGCTAGTCTGTCACTACTCAGATAAGCACCATTATTAAAAAAGTAGTCGATCGCTTCAGACAGCAGAATAGTTGGTGTAAAAAAGCTTTGTTTTAGTCGTGCTTTGCTGGCTTCGATCCAGTCAACAATTGCTTGATAGGCAGTAGTAGCTTGATGTCCCAGACGATCCCAACGGGGAAAAGCTTCGACAGATGTTAGATAGGGATGTTCTGGATCGACATGATAACAATAGTCGGCGATTAATCCCGCCCTTACAGGGTCTATGTCTGCTATTAATTTACCTGACTGGGGTTTTTGACTGAATACCGTCAGCATTTCGGCGATCGCATCGCGGTCTACTAAACGACCTAAATCGGCGTAAACTAAACCTAATAAGGTCAGTAAACTCCTGACTAGAGGGGAACTAATAATCGGACGTTGTTCGTTCAGGGGAGTAATGGGAATGCCCTTTGCAGTCAGAATCTCAATTAAGCTATAACGGGCAATTTCGTCTAAACCAGGGGCAATAATCGCAATTTCTGAGGGCTGTATTCCTCGGTTGCGCACCCCATCAACGATAATTTCAGCAGTTTGTCGCAGCAACTCGGCACGGGAGATCGTCTGTAAAGATTGGATCGGATCGGGAGCTTCTACTAAGTATGCTGTTTCGGTAACTAATTCTACTGCGGTATCGGCAAACTCAGTTGCTAAATTATCAACCGCAAAGCTAGATTGTTCTCGTTGACAGCGCATTGCTAAACCTTCTAAATAATCGGGATCGGCATTGAGTCCCAAGCGAATTTTGCCATCGGGGTTATAAGTAAAAACAGCAAATGCTCCCCAATCTAAGATTAACTCAAACAGATCGCGGGCGATCGCGGGATAATCATCTACATCATCGGCAAATATTGCCCGATAGCGACGTTGGAGATGGGCTTGATATTGAGGATTAGGCAATAAATAACGCCAGTAAAGCTCGTAAATTAGACCATAGCTAAGTAAACCCCTTGCCAAACACCACTCTCGCCATAATTCCAGTAATTCTCCCATTCTTTGCCAGAGATAGGTTTGGTTTTTCTGGCTAAAGTCCAACCCTGATAAACCCTGATGCAAGATTACCGAGATATCTTCAGTAGGTACACCACTAGCCCCCGCTAACTGCATCAAATCTAGGGTTTGTCGCACCAGACGATATTCGTTGTCGAACTCACACAAACTCTGCCAATCTGGTTGATTGCGCCATAGCTTAGTTGCTAATTCTTGTTCGGTTTCGGGACGCAATCTCAGGGGAAATTGAGCCTTGAGCTTTAATTCTTCAAAAATTAAAGGGAAAAATAAGACTACCTCGTCGGTAATAAAACCCACGGGAGTCTTACAAACTACAGGATAAGTACCGTCTACGGCGGAGAGGAGGCGATCGCCTAATTGACGACGATTTTGATTGTTGGCCGCAAAAACTAATACTGCTGAAGTTAAATTTTCTAGAGATGCTTTGGGTTTTGGTTTAACCAGTTGCTTTCTCACCCAGCCAGAAAATTCCTCGACCAAACGAGATGTTTTGCCAGTCCGAGATGTCCCTGCGATCCAAAGAGATAATATAATCACAATCTATGATTTTAGCAATCTATTAAGATATATCAGCTCGATACTTCAGTATCATAAAGAAGCTATTAGCCGATTGAGTTAAAGACTCAGATCGAACTTCCTGAGTAATTTACCATCTCAATCGAAATTGGAATTCAAGAGAAGGTTATAATCTTCTAATTATCAGCTTCGAGCTTAGAGTCATGAGCAATTAATTCTACTTTATATAACTCTATATATTTATAATCGAGCAAAACTTTAATCTCATTATTGATAGTGTTGTTTAAAATTAATGAAACTTCAAAATATATTTAATGCTGGTAGACGATGGTTATCTGCTACTCCCGAAAGAGCTTTGGATGCAGCCTATAGTGCAGCAATTAAAATCAAGGCGATCGAAGACGAGCATTTTGAAGGTCAAATAGTCTCTGCAAGTTCTGTAGACTATTCTCCAAGTGTGATCAAAGTATTTCGGAATGATGTTAACAGCTATCTCAACACCATTAAAGCCAGGTTAGCAGAATTTAAAATTAGTCGGGGTCTATTGATTTTTTCCAATACACAGCCCAATGATTCGAGTCAAAGTATTATTCGCTACACTAACGGCTTTAGCGACACTCGCGAACTTAGCGTAGTCGAGAAGCTAGCTTTTATTGATGCGGTTGTTGATAAATATAATAATCCAGAATACGACGAGGTTGAAGTTATTCCTACCCGTCGTCTCGAAAAAAATCAGAAAAATAACCGTTTAATTATTGATAAAAATAATCGCACTCTTGCTTTAAATCGACCAGCAAAAGACAATAACGATAAAGACCCTAATACGGAAACGATTACCGATAAAACTAGCGTTTTACCTCGCTCCTTTATGCGAACCCTAAACCGTATTAGACAAGAAATCGACCCCAAAGCAGAAAATACAGAAGAAGAAGTAGTCAAAAAGTTTCGTAAAAGCCGTAACAAAACAGCTATTTCAATTCGCTTTTTGTTGATTCTAATTATTGTGCCATTATTGACTCATCAAGCTACTAAAAGTTTGATTATTACGCCTTTAGTTCAAAGATATTTTGCTAACCACGAGCAAGAAGTCTTATTTATCAATCAAGATATGGAAGAAGAAGCTTTTATGGAGCTACATCGTTACGAAGAACGGCTTCATTTTAGAAGTTTGATTGGCATGGCACCTGAAATATCAGAAGCAGAAGAAGCAGCAGCTATAAAACTCAAAGCAGAAGAATTATCAGCAGAATTTCGAGGTAGGGGCATCAATGCGATCGGGAATGTTTTTGCCGATTTCTTTTCTTTATTAGCCTTCGCAGGTATTATTTACTTTTGTAAACGAGAAATCCAAATTATTAAATCATTCCTAGATGAAATCGCCTATGGCTTGAGCGATAGTGCCAAAGCTTTTCTGATTATTTTGCTTACGGATATGTTTGTCGGCTACCACTCTCCTCACGGTTGGGAAGTTATCTTGGAAGGCATTGCTCGTCACTTAGGTTTGCCCGAAAATCGCGAGTTTAACTTCTTATTTATTGCTACTTTCCCCGTGATTCTAGATACGGTATTAAAATACTGGATTTTCCGCTATCTCAATCGTATTTCACCTTCTTCTGTAGCAACATATAAGAACATGAATGAATAATTTTCTCGACAGCAGCAACCAAATTATATTTCTGGCTTGGTATTACAGCAATATTGATTAATTTTTTTGAAGTTTTTCGACTAATAGTGTATTAATTCATTAGTATTAATAGTAGATCTATACTAATTTAAAACTTCTCAATTCAAATCTCATTACTTTGAGATCTATACATCATGCAACAAATGACGCTAACTGAAATTAAACTTTAGTTTTGGCTAGTTATTTATCAAAGTTTTCTTGGCTATAAATCGACATAGAGTGATAGGTGATGATGTTATAAAACTTAATTACTTTCTAATTCTTAGCTTCGCTTGCTTTAGGTAGAAATAGAAACGAGGTTGACTTAGTGCTTCTTACTTCTGTACGGGTTAATGGTCGTTCGTCACTATGATTTACTTCTTACTTCACTGATTTAAGAACAGCTATAAATAATTTAGATAAATACTAGTCAAAATTAATCGCCATTAAGTCTGCAAACAAAAACCTACTAGGGATAAATATAGCTTAGGTTAGTTCGGTCATTTCGGTTGTGCATAAGTGAATTAGTTAGAGATTACACCACCGTTGAAAGACTAAATATGCACTGATATTTGGTCGGGAGAATTGACATGAGTAATTTATTGCAGGAAGAACACCACTCCGATTCCTCTTCAATGAACCATGAAGAAATGAACCATGATGGGATGCACGATTCGCTAACATCTATACTGAGCGTTCCTGATTTTAATGGAGACGGTAACGTAGATAATGCGGACGTTCGAGATATTATCTCTCGTTATGAAGCAGTAGAAGGAGACGATCTCTATCATCCCCTGTACGATTTAAACGCCAATGGAGAAATAGACAACTATGACCTAGAAAATGTCATTCATGCGTTAGGGGAAGATGTACCGTTATTAGACCAACAGATCGCCCAGGCAACTCAAGCCACTATGAAATATTATGGCTCAGGGGGACAAGAACAGGCGATCGCCGATGGCTATTTACCTTCTACCCCAGAAGCTATAGGTCATGGCATCCATTATTACAACTTGGCTTTAGCTAGCGAAGTCGGAAACTTTGAAGAGTTAGATATTGAACGTCCTGTTGGTTTAAATTATGACAATGAAGGTAACTTGATAGCTGTTTTCTATCTTCGTTTTCCCAAAACCCTCGAAGCAACCCCAGAAAATCCCTTGGCAGGGCTGACAATCGATCCGGCAGACGACTTTCCACCCACTTCATTTGATACTTTAACCGCTGATGATTGGCACTTTCATCAAAGCACATGGCTTACAGGCGTTGGTAGCTTAAATTCTGAGTCAGTTTATTTTGAAGAAGATGTGCCTTCCGAGGCTATTGTTTCGCGCCTGGAACAAACTAATTTTCAACTATTCCCAGAAACAGACAAATTATCTAGTCCCAAGTTTTGGATGTTACACGGATGGTTTCACTCGTTTAATTCAGTAGGGACTTTCGCTAATACCGATCCCGATGTAGCTTTATATGCACCAGAAGAGCTAGGCGTACATGGCGGGCATCATGGAGACGATGTTGCTCCTCTGATTGCAGGAACAGATGCAGGAGAAGGACTATTTGGCACAGATAATGACGATCGCATCAATGGCTTTAGCGGTGACGATTGGATACTAGGGGGACTTGGTGACGATTCTATCTGGGGTAGTCATGGTAATGACTGGATTAGAGGCGATGACGATTATGCCTCTGAAAGTGGAGACGATATACTCTATGGTGGCCCTGGGGATGATTTAATCATCGGTCATGGTGGTAACGATCGCTTGTTTGGTGGTACTGACAACGATCGCTTGGTTGCTGGAGAAGGAGATGACTTGTTGCGAGGCAGTTTGGGTCATGACATTCTGACAGGAGATGAAGGCAGCGATAGCTTTGTCCTCGCTATTAGTGAAGGTACAGACATTATTACCGATTTTGAAATCGAATTTGATACTTTGGTGTTATACACTGGTGTAACCTCGGAAACTGTCTCCATCAGTCAGCTCGATAATAATACCGTCCTCTCGTTTGCCGATGAAACCTTGGCTATTCTCAACGGAGTTAATGCTGACGATTTAATAGCATCTGGCGGTGATGTTTTTATGGACGTTTAATTCAACTGTAAGGGCGATTTACGAATCGCCCCTACGAACTCCTACCTCTGACGTTGTTTAAAAGCGGCGATCGCCCTACGCAATGTCGGGTAAATGTGTTTGGGGGAAATATGTTCGATAAACCCTGCCCGTTTGAGTTCGAGATACAAGTCTTGTTTCACTCTTGCCATCGCAAAGGTAATATTTTGGGCAGCTAATTCGTCTCTCAACTCAAACAACATATCGATGGCGGTGATATCAATTTCTACGTTGGCTTCCATATTTAAAATCAACCATTCGACGGGAACTTGTTCGGCTTCAATTGCTTCGAGCGATCGCTGTTTGAAATTTTCGGCATTGGCAAAGCAAAGAGGGGCATCATAACGGTAAATTACTAAACCAGGTACGGTGGTTGCCCCTTCCCAGTCGTCGATATCATGAAATCCTGCCAAACTAGGAACTGTACCCAATACCGCATCGTGAGGACGGGCAACCCTAGAAAATAGTTCGATTACTGATAGGCTAACTGCAATTCCTACTCCTACTAAAATATCGGTTGCCAGTACGGCAATAGTAGTAATAATGGCGATAATAAACTCACTACGACGAAATTTATACAGCCTCATAAATTCGGAAACTTCAATTAATTTCGTTGCAGCATAAATCACGATCGCCCCTAAAGCTGCCTTGGGAAATAGTGCCAGTACGGGACGGAGAAATAGCAGCACAAAAATTACGGCAATCATTGCCACTAAAGAAAATAATTGACTTTTACTACCCACAGAATCACCAATTACAGTCCGACTACCGCTACTACTAATAGGAAACCCCTGCATTAGTCCATTGCCAAAATTAGCCACACCCAAGGCTAATAATTCTTGATTGGCATCTATTTTATAATTATTGCGATTAGCAAAGACTCTAGCTGTGAGGACATTATCAGAATAGCCGACTAGGGAAATTCCCACCGCCGAAGCAACCAAAGAACTGAGATCTTGAATAGATACTTGAGGAAGAGCAAAATGGGGCAAACCAGCAGGAATTTCGCCCACAATCGCCACACCGCGAGCGTCGAGATTAAAGATTGCTACTGCTGCGGTGGATAGCAAGACAGCAATTAGGGGAATAGGTAAATTAGGGAAGCGACGCTGAAAGGCAAACAAAAAGATCAAAACTAAAATGCTTAAAATTAAAGTGGGAGCATGAGCTAACTCTAGCTTGCCAATAAACTCTCCCACCTGAGCAAAAAAAGTATCGGCTTCGATCTCGATTTTGCCAATTTTACCTAATTGTCCTCCAATCATAATCAGGGCAATTCCCGCCATATAACCGATGAGAATTGGCTTGGATAACAAATCGGCTAAAAACCCCAGTCGAGCAAAATAACCGACAATACAAACCAAACCCATGACTATTGCCAGTAAAGCAGCCAAACTAATATAAGCATCGCTTCTGGCTGCTGCTAAAGGTGCGATCGCAACTGCCGTCATCACGGCGGTACTAGATTCAGGGCCAATCGAAAGCTGGGGTGACGAACCAAACAACGCATAGATAATCATCGGTGGTAAAATTGCCCACAAACCCGCCACGGGTTCGACTCCTGCTAACTCTCCGTAAGCCATACATTGAGGAATCAAATAGGCTGCCACCGTCAAACCAGCCAACACATCACCCCGCAACCATTCCCTGCGATAAGATAGCAATTTCTTTAAGCCTGGCAGGGCAATGGAAAGCGAGTTGCGAGCTTTAGCTTTAGTCATCGAGCGATCGCCTTGGGTGCAAATGTATTATCTATTATCGATCTTAACCTAATCATAAACTTTAGTTTACCTACTGTAGATTAAGATCGTTTTAGTCATTAGTAGAGGCGATATCACCTGCGGAGACGCTTCTAGATAAGCGAATCGCCCTGACAGTGGTGCGATCGCCAATTACAGTCATTAGTTATTAGTTGCCAGCCACGATCTTAGCGACAGTTTCGTTTATGGGGAAGGCGACTGTCTGAGTAATTAGTCGGATATGCTGTCAAGATTATTTCTCCAGACTTGGTTACTTTAACTCCCATGGCTGGTTGAATCTTACCTTTACTAGTTTCTATTGGTTGGGGGATAGAAGATGTATTCTGAGAATCGCGATCGTCAATAGTAATGTTATGAGAATCTAGGGGGGAATCTGGTGTAGGAGGGATACCTCCTTTGCCTTTGATAGTCAAACCGTTGTTAGCTAATGCTTCTCGGTTAGCATTACAAACCTGGGTAATTGTTTGTTCTTCTGAAACTACATTACTCGGTAATTTTCTGGATTCCCGAACCAGATCGGGATTTAAAGAATTAATGGTAACAGTGCCATCTAAACCTAGAACCTCAGATTCAGCACTAATATCATTAGTTGAATCGCTCAAGGGGCGTTCTTGAATACCAAACAAGGCTCTAGCATTAATGTTAATCGTCCCCCCTTGTCCGTTTTGAGCATTAGCAATAATATCGTTGTTACCATCAGGGAAAGCAATGATAAACTTAGCATTAATATTTAAGTTACCAGCATTAGCGTCCCCGAAAGCTCGAGCAGATATTTCTCCTCCATTTTTGAGTTGGACTAGATTGGAGGGATTAAAATTGGAGGGATTAAAATTGATATTTCCGCCATCACCACGAGCTTCTTCTCCTGTACTAGCAAATATTCCTGTTTCTTCTCTTAGCTGTTGCAGCACGGGTTCGCTAAAATTTCCTGCCAAAAATGGATTGGCATTATCAATAATCACATCGCCAGTCACGTCAATAGTAATGTCTCCTGCATTTCCCGTACTGCTAGTAGAGGTGACTATTTTTCCGCCATCACGTAACTGGATATTTTCAGCTTTAATATCAATACTTCCTCCAAGAGAATTATTATTTGTCGTGGCATCGATAGTCGAACCGCGAGTAGCTTCCAAAGTATCGACATTTATATCTATGTTTCCAGGATTACCTTCAGTTCCAACTTGAGCATTAGAAGAAATCTGAGCAAAATCACTCAAGAATAGCTTCGGAGTTGTAATTTTAATACTCCCCGCATTTCCAGTCGGTACAATGGTTGAATCGTCAGAAACTTGCAAAATTTGAGATAAAAATTTAGAAGTTCCCCTAAGGGATATTTGTTCTTGAGCGTTAATAGTAATATTTCCTGCGTTTCCAGTTCCAGAAACTAGAGAAGTTAATTCAGATTGATTATCTAAGGAAAGAGAGCCTACATCAATAGTAATATTTCCTGCGTTTCCCGAACCCCCTGGCTGAATTCCAGTAACAATCAAAGCTCTTTGACCTAGAACTAAAGAATTAGCTGTTATCTTAATCTCGCTTGCTGCTTCGGCAGTGCCACCATCATTGATTTGTGCATTAATTTTGCTGTTATCGTCGTTCTCAAATCCTCCTTTGATTCTAACTTCTCCTTCAGCATCGATCGCAATATTTCCAGGGTTTCCTGTTCCCTCGGTTTGTGCAACGATAAAACTTTCTTCTAATAGGCTTAATGAACCTGTATTGATAGTTATATCACCTGCCTCACCTTCAGCATCTACGCCAACTTGAGTATTTAATTGACTGTTACCTTCAAGAGATACAGAGGTATCAGAGCTATTAACTGAAAACACCACCAAAATCGCGGTCAAAACTAACATCCCCAGAGGCATTAATAGTTACATTTCCTGCATTATCAGTTCCAAAAGTACTGGCTACGATCGCCGAACCGTCTCTAAAATCTAATGTTCCTGTAGTGATGTTAATATTTCCTCCATTACCAGTGCCTAAATTTTCGTTGCGAACTCCAGATTCGCCTCTGGCTATAAAAGCATTAGTATTAATAGAGATATCATCAGCTTGGGCTTGTGGAGAACCCTCTCCTAACTCGATTCCCGCCAGTAATTGACTTGCTCCCGCTAGTTCCAAATTATTAGCATTAATCTCGATCCTGCCACCATTGCTACCGCGAACATTAACCGTCGAGAGATCGCTCAAAGTCACATTGGCTTTTGCTATCCCGTCAGTAAAAGTAAAATTATTCTCGGCATCGATCCTAATTTCTCCTGCGCTTGATAAACCCCCTAACTGGATATTTCCCCCTGGTGCAGTAATCAAACCACCAACAAAACTGATATTACCACCTATCAAGCCAATAGTTTCTCCTGGTGCTACTTGTAATCCAACACTATTAGCAGTAGAGCGATTGGTAATTGGTTGGGGATTATCTCGAAAACTCAAACCAATTGGCGCATTTATAGTAAGCATTGGTTGTTGAATATTACCTACCGCGCTAAACTCGCCATTCTCAAACAAAATGCTACTTGCCGTACTGCCATAAAACGAACCACCGATATCTAGTCTGGCATTCTCGCCAAAGATAATACCTGCGGGATTGATCAAGAATAAATTAGCACTACCGTTGGCTCGGATTAAACCATCGATATTGGAAGAATTTCCGCCTGTAACTCTACCTAAAATATTAGAGATTGTATCGGCATTATTGTTGAAAAAAGCCTCATTACCCGTAGGTACGGAAAAGTCCCGAAAACTGTGAAATAAATTACTCCCTCGCCTCTCTCCTCCTCTTATTTCGGCGACATTACCGTTTTGATTTACTTGTGTATTAGTAGTATTATCTGAGGTGACT
Source organism: Pleurocapsa sp. MO_226.B13 (assembly GCA_030064795.1). The sequence continues at coordinate 39,562 of JASJEI010000012.1, forward strand.
TGCGCTGATGATACTTTGCTAATGGTCAATAAAAAACCACAGGCGTACAGAATAATTTTGAGCAGCAGATGTAGAGCTTTTAACATAGTAATATTTTCCAAGATAATACTTATGTAGATTGAAAAAAATACTACCATTATGACTCGTTATTTTCTGCTATTTTTAATAATTATTACAGTTTAAATAATAATTGTTGACGAGCCATAATAAACGCGATCGCTGTTCACACCAATTCTGAGAAATAAAGCTACAAATCTATCGCCCCAATTCCCCAAATCCCTATGTCTCCAACCTAAGTTATCTGTAGTTGCATTAAAGAGAAATGGTATGACTTATTGATACTCTCGTCGCCCATGGGCGACGGAAGCAGCGATTGAGCGTGGATATTCAATTGTCTTTCGATTGAGAATAACAAGATAAATTATCAGAGTTACGTTGCTTATGATTAGAAGAATAAGCGGTTAAAATTAGATTTCCATCGCGATCGCGAGCTATTCCTCTAGCGGGATAAATCTTACCTTGAGCAGTAATTATTGGTGATAATACTTCTTCTTTTCGCGCTTCTGATTTTTTATTTGTAGACGTAATTTGATTATCAATCAGAATATTATCTGAAACCAAAGATTGGCTAGGTTCGTAAGGAAGACCACCTCTACCTCTAACGGTAATAGTGCTATTGTTTTGCTTACCAGCCTCAATATTGTGTGCTGTTTGGATCGGGTTGCAGATTCCCGCAACTACTTGTTGCTCTGACTCAAAAATGTTTTCAGCAGGAGCGGTAATTTTTTGATAGGTTTCTGGATTGAAAATCTCGATCGCAACATTACCATCCAAGCCAAAATCAGAACTAGCACTAATATCGTTTGAGTCGGGATTCAGTTCTCTTTCGGCGATGCCAAAAATTCCCTGAGTTGAGATTTGGATTGCTCCTCCCGTTCCCTGAAAAGCATTAGCAGTAATGTCACTATTTCCTGAAGGTAAAGCCACGATGAAATTAGCATCGATTTGGATATTGCCACCATTAGCGTTAGTACCTTGGCTACCCGCACTGGTAGAAATAGTGCTATTGTCTTCGAGTGACAATAAATTTGATATTTCTAATTCAATGTTTCCGCCCTGGCTGGCAACTGTTTCTGCAGAAAGCTCAGATCCTTTCAGAGTTAAAGAGTCAGTGAGAATAGATAATTCTCCTGCATTCCCTCCACCGAGGCTATTGACGGCGATACTAGCATCGTTTTTCAGGTTGACAGAATTAGTAGCATTAATTTCAATACTTCCGCCATTTCCCGTTCCCAAGGTACTGGCAGTTACTTCTGCTCCATCACTCATGGCTAATCGAGAAGTATTAATTTTCAGATTACCACTATTTCCCGTTCCACTGGTTAGCTGACTCCCTACCAATAAACTGCTGGGAATCAGACCGTTTTGAGCAGTTCCTCTTAATTCTACGAATTCAGTAGCATTGATAGTTAAGTCGCCTCCATCACCCGCTGCCAGACTAGAAGCAGCAATTTGTCCTCCTGCTTCAACTACGAACCGAGGGGTATTAAATTCTATATCTCCAGCCTGTCCAGTATTTATGCTCGAAGAGGAAATAAAAGCTCCGTTGACTTTCAAGGATTCAGAAGCATTAACTGTAATATTTCCTGCTGTTCCTACTCCAGTCGTAGCTGTGGCAACCAAACCTCCTGCTTTGAGACTTAAGTTAGCAGTGTCGAGATTAATATTTCCTGCTGCCGTTCCTTCGCTACTAATTGTTGCGGATACGATTCCTTGGAAGCCAGCATTGGGTACATCTTCAGCCCGAAAATCCTGAAAAAAAGCTGGATTTTGGGTGGCTGGAAGTATGATATTTTGCTGCAAAGCAGCTAATCCAGAACCAGTAATTTCTACTGATTCGCTAGCCAAAATTTGGATATTGCCCCCTCTTCCTCTGCCAAAACTAGAAGCATTAATTAAGGCGCGATCGATGTTCATCGTGTTGACATCAATATTAATGCTGCCTCCGTTTCCCTCACCATTGGCTATGGCATTTAAAATAGCACCCTCTTTGAGATTGAAAGAGTTAGCTTTAATATTCAGACTGCCTCCATTACCAGTGCCAAAGCTTTCGATGGTTATTCCTGATGCTGTTGTACCCGCACCATCAATCTCCAAAGAATCTTCTGCAAAAATGTTAATGTCTCCCGCTTCTCCATCGACAATTTGACTTCTAATAAATGAAGCTTGCATGGAGATCGAGTTGGCTTGAAATGAAATATTGCCTGAATTTTCTGAAAGAGAATTACTCGAATCAATAAAAGATGCCTGCTCGATGCCGATTGAATTGGCTTGAATTTGAATATCTCCTCCCTCGCCATTACCTGCTAAAGAATCGATCCCACTTTCTGAAATCAGAACTTCATCTCTAGCATTGATAGTAACGTCTCCTGCGTTACCTCCTGCTGAAGATAAATTACTAGTTTCGATCGCCGTAAAATTGGTTAAGGAAACAGATCCCGTATCAATTTCGATGTTACCTGCATTGCCGATACTGTCGGGATTGACTCGGTTTTGAATGCTACTAGATTCTCTCAGGGCGATCGCGCTAGTAGCATTAACATTAATATCTCCTGCTTGTGCTTCGGGTGTTGCCGAACCTTCGGCAATTCCTGCCAAGAAGCTACTTCCGCTCCTTAAATTGAGATTATTAGCATTAATATTAATAAATCCGCCTCCATCTGCCCTAACATCGACAAAAGCACCGTCAGTAAAAGTAAGATCTGCTCTGGCAATACCATCGGCAAAAGTTAAATTCCCATCAGAACTAATCCCAATTTCTCCTGCCGTAGATAATCCACCTAATTCAATTCTGCCTCCTGGTGCTGTTAGTCTTCCTCCCGCAAAATTCAGCTCGCCACCAACTAAAGTAATATTTTTTCCAGGAACTACCTGTAATCCGACATCGTTAGCTGTAGAGCGATTGGTAATTGCTTGGGGATTATCTCGGAAATTCAAGCCAATCGGAGCATTGATGGTTAAGATTGGTTCTGCTTGAGTATTGGTCGCGCTAAATTCTGTTCCATCATCAAACAACAAGCCATCGGCAGTACTACCCAAAAACGAACCGCCAAGATCCAATCTGGCATTAGAACCAAAAATTATCCCCGCCGGATTGATTAAGAATAAATTGGCACTACCGTTTGCTCTTATCAAACCATCTATATTAGAAATATTTCCGCCTGTAACTCTACTTAAAATATTCGAGATATCCGACGCATTATTAAAAAAAGCTTCGTTATTTGTAGGTACAGAAAAGTCTTGAAAACTATGAAATAAATTACCGCCCCTTGTTTGTCCTCCTGTTATCTCGGCGACATTACCATTTTGATTGACAATGGTATTAACGGTATTATCTGAGGTGACCTGCGCTGATGATACTTCGCCGACCGCCAATAAAAAACCATAAGTATAAAGAGTAATTTTGAGCAGATCTAGAGCTTTGAACACAGTAATATTTTCCAGAATAAAGTTTATTTAGAGATTGTTATTTAAATAACAACAAAGAAAAAAAAGAAACAAGTTAATAATGCTGTTAATGACTTTTTGGAAACATTATTAAAGTATTATGGGGTTAGCCAAAAATAAACAATAGGGGAATAATTCAGGTACTTTTTCAGGTATTTTTGATATTTATTGTGGCAATAAGCTTAATCTTTTCTTGACAAACAGTCTTTTAGATTGAAAATATACTATCACAATAGGCTGTTATTTTCTGCTATTTTTAATGGTTTTTACAGTTTAATCGGAAAAAGACCCAATCTAGCTTAGACTGATATTTGATTGCTAATATTTATTAACCAAGCTTCTGCAATTCTTGTCAACAAGGGGGATGGAGCGATCGCCAATTTCTCGAAATCTTGTCGCTGATTTTGACAATCTTAACTAAACCACAGGTCTTTCTCAGGAAGTTTTCATCTCCATGTATTTAAGATAAATAAAGAATAAAAAATTAAATCATCAGGAATAATCTACACAATAGAGAGGGATTGAGCCTATACTCTCTAAGATTAACCTGTGTACAACCTAAAGTTAAGTAAAAGGATTAGTTATCTGTGACTGAGATTGCAACTAACCAACAGCCATCCGCATCAACTGCTGTCAATTACGATATTGAATCAGCAGTATTAGAAAGATATCAAGAAGGCGCGAGACAACAACAGCCTAGTTTATGTTGTCCGACAGAATATGAAGGGAACTATCTACAAATTATCCCAGAAGAAATTGTGGCCAAAGATTATGGTTGTGGCGATCCTACTCGCTATGTTAACCAAGGAGAAACCGTGGTTGATTTAGGGGCTGGTGCGGGCAAAAATTGCTATATTTTGGCGCAAAAAGTCGGGAAATCTGGCAAAATTATCGGTGTGGATTTTAACGACGAAATGCTAACTCTTGCTTGTAAATATCAGGGAGAAATGGCAGATAAGTTAGGTTATGGCAATACAGAATTTGTTAAGGGAAAAATCCAAGACTTAAAGTTACCTCTGGATAAATTACAGACATGGTTGCAAGACAACCCGATTACTTCGGTAGACAAGATTGGCGAATATGAAGCAGAATGCGATCGCCTGCGTTCTTCAGAGCCATTAATTGCCGATAATAGTGTAGACGTGGTAATCTCTAACTGCGTCCTTAATTTAGTTCGTCCCCAAGATAAACAACAGCTATTTAGTGAAATTTTCCGCGTCCTCAAACGCGGTGGTCGGGCGGTAATTTCTGATATTGTCTGTGATGAAGACCCTACTCCCACCATTCTCAACAATCCCGATCTCTGGAGTGGTTGCATCGCAGGAGCATTTCGGGAAGATAATTTCCTTAAGATGTTTGAAGATGCTGGCTTTTATGGGGTAGAAATTCTCAAGCGCGAAGAGACTCCTTGGCAGGTTATTGATGGGGTAGAATTTCGTTCGATGACCGTACGAGCATACAAAGGTAAACAAGGTGTCTGTTTGGAAAGAAAACAGTCCGTAATTTATAAAGGGCCTTGGAAACAAGTAGTGGATGATGATGGTCATGTCTTTTGTCGCGGAGAAAGAATGGCCGTTTGCGATAAGACTTATAAAATTATGACAAGTTGCTGTAGTCCTTACGCTGAGGATGTTATCGGTATCGAACCCTATGAGAATATTCCTCTAGAGTCAGCGGAAGAATTTAACTGCAAAACCAAAGCTATTCGCCACGCTAGAGAAACTAAAGGTTCAGAATACAACCTGACAGATACTAGCAGTGATGACTGTTGTTCTCCTGGGGAATGCTGCTAAAGGTGAGATTGCCGAGTGGTGACTAATTATTCTTCCAGATCCGATTAAAAGGGACTGTGGGCGAAATAAATTCGTCCCTTTAAAAATAGTTTAGGTATTTAACCAACGACCGCTGCGAAGGATTTTCCTTAGCTTTTCCTTATTACAAACTGGAACGAGTTCCAACACACTGTCGTTTTCGACCCTTGGCTTCAGTCGGGGTAAACTCTATATTAGATAAGGCTTTCAGAGATAGCGATCGCACTATTTGTGAGAAATACGGGGATCCATAATCGGTTTTAGAATTGCGATCGATTCAAAAATTACTGCGCTTTTCAAATGAGTAGACCACAATAATCAAATTTAAAAAAAGCGCGTGGGCTACGCTGCGGCTTCCGCAGCTAGTAGAACCACGTAAGAAGCTAAGAAGCTCATAGCTGATAGCTAAAAGCTACGAACTAGTTCATTAACAGCGGAACGGACATCTCACAGGGGCGAGGCAACCTCGCCCCCCGTGTCCTCGTCTATTCAACTGAAAACGGCTGTAAGATAGTAAATAAAAAAAATTTCATGAATCTACGCTTTGCTGATTTTAATGATTTAGCTTTACTACAACATTGGGATCGACAACCTCATGTAATTGCCTCAGATCCTAATGACGACTGGGGTTGGGAAGTAGAATTAAAGCGCACTCCTGAATGGCGAGAACAATTGATTGCGGAAGTAGATAGTCGTCCCATTGGATTTATCCAAATTATCGATCCAGCAAAGGAAGAAAGTCATTATTGGGGTAATATAGCGGAGAATCTACGAGCTATTGACATCTGGATTGGGGAAGAAAAAGATCTGGGTCGGGGTTATGGCACAAAAGTGATGCAGCTTGCACTGACTCGATGTTTTTCCAATCCTTTAGTAACGGCAGTACTTGTCGATCCTTTAGCTAATAATACCCGCGCCCACCATTTTTACCAACGCCTTGGCTTTCAATTTATTGAACGGCGACAATTCGGTAGTGATGATTGTTTCGTTTATTGTTTAAAACGGGAAGATTGGCAAGGTTAGAGGGCGACCGTCAAACAGCGATCGCATTCCCCTCTAACTGCTTTTTAATATACTCGATGCAATCTGCTAGTTTAGAGTATCGCTGTCGATAAAATTTTAACGACTCACTATTGCAGACATAAATTTTACTAAACTTTTTTATCGCTACATTTTCCAGAGCAAAATAGCCCGCAGGAAAATATTTCCAGAGAATGGCATTTTTATGATTGGAGTTGCTAATTTGTTGTTGAATATCGTTATGAACAAACAAAGTTTTCTCGCCAGACCAGTTTAAGGTCGAGAGGGTTGGTTCTAGTCGATGAAAATGCATGAAATCGGAAGCCAAATTGCGACCCAAGAGAGCCGTCGCGTACTTTACACTAGTAGGAATCAAATTTCTTACATCGTCATCTTTAATTGCGACTAATGGTCTTACTTGGCAAGAAAAACGCAGCGGGTTCCCTAATTTTGAATGGGGAAAATATGTCTCACCAGTTCAGCAAATCTTGCTCGACCCTTCAAATCCCAACCGCCTACTGGCGTTTACAGGTAATCAAAGAATATCAGATGCTGGCGGTCGCGATCGAGGCAAGGTTTATGAAAGTGTTGATGGCGGAGAAAACTGGCAGGAGATTGCTAATATTGGCAATAGCGATCGCCAAAAAGAAGAAAATAATATCTTTGATGTTAGTTTTGCTGGGACATCTTCAACTCGGCTCTCTGCTGCTACCGAAAGCGGACTTTTTCGCAGTGATAATTCTGACTTTTATTCTTTAGTACCAGGTTCAGAAGGTAATCCCCGTGCTATTACCAGAATGGATTTTGTAGACGGCGATACATTCTATAGCGTCAACAGTAAAAGCGATCGCGAGTCCGAGCGAGGCATTTGGAGGTACGATGCTGGCAACTGGACGCAATTAACTAGCGATCGAGCTGATGGCTCGACACCCTTTTGCTGGGTGTCAGATGTTCCAGTCGATCCTCGAAATCCAGAGCGGGTTATGGCTGCAACCGATCAGAATCCCTTTTTATCAGTGTCAGAAGCTACTGGTGTTTGGAAATCAGAAGATGGCGGTAAAACCTGGAGTAATTTTAGCGATGGTTTAGCGGTGCGACGAGTCGATAATATTCAGTTAAAGCCAGATTCTTCTGGCACAGTCGCGATCGGAACTACTGGTGGTGGCAGCTATATAGGCCGTCTGCCTTGATTAGAGTGAGTTTAATGCTGCCAATTTATTTAATACATATTGATACAATTGCGGATTATTTTGTTGTTTAAATAAGGTTGCAGATTTTTGCAAACATTTAACTGCCAAGGCTGTTTCTCCTATAGTTTGATAGACCAAACCCAAGTTACCATAGGCTTCGGCATAGTCATTTTCGATCTCGATCGCAGCCTGATGATTGGCGATCGCCTGTTGATAGTCTTGAATCTTGCTATAGGCAATAGCACGATTGTAATAAGCTTCCGCATATTGGGGATCGAGTTCAATTGCTTGAGAAAGATCGGCGATCGCCTGTTGGTATTGTCCGTCTGCTAAATAAGTCGTGCCTCGATTATAGTAGGTAGGTGCGTGGCGATGATTGTAGTTAATAATCTGGGTATAGTCGGCGATCGCTTGGGAATAAACTTGAGTTTTATGATAAACATTGGCTCGATTATAATAGGATTCGAGGTCTTGCGGATTTAATTCAATGGCGCGATCGTAATCTAAAAGTGCTGCGGGATATTGCCCGATCTTATTATATGTATTGGCACGATTGTAATAAGCTGCCGCATCTTCTGGATTCAAAAGAATCACTTGAGAATAGTCCGAAATTGCCTGTTGATATTGATTTAATTTATTCTGAACCAGACCCCGATTGTAATAGGCTTCTAGATACTGGGGATTGATTTCAATGGCGCAATTGTAGTCGAAGAGTGCCTGGGGATATTGCTCTAAACGACTATAAATAGTGCCACGATTGAAATAAGCTTTGGCATAATTGGGACATAGATCGATTACCTGACTATAATCGGCAATTGCCTGTTGATTTTCAGCCAGTAGTCCATAGCTATAAGCCCGAAACATATAAGCTAAAGTCTGTTGGTCATCCCGTTGCAAAATAGCATCTAAGTCTTTGATTCCCGCATCATAATCACCCTGACTAAGATAAATTTCACTCCTAGCATAATAGGCTTCAATATTGTCAGGATCTTGTTCGAGAATCAGATTTAATTGTGACAGTTGGCTTTGTTCGTTCGGTGATGCCGATGTTGTGTCCATAAATTTTGATAATTCAAGCTTGCTAGCTCTTAATTCTAAAATTAATTTGACCATTAGACACACAAGTTAACCAATTATTTAAACCAGGATTAATTATTAAAGCGTTATCTTGATTTAACTTGGATATTTCAATCTCTTTGCTGTAGACAAATTCAAAATAGAAACACTTGTTTTTTGGTAGTATTCTTAGTTCTTTGATCTTTGTAAAATCAAGATTACTAGGCATTGGAATATAGAAGCTGTCCAAACCAAACCAGCGTTCACAGGTCTTGCCCAGTGGTACTCTTATCTTATTGTCTCCTAGCTTCAGTGCTTGCTTTGGGTAGCTAACTGTCGCCAGACCACCTTTCTTTCTATAGTTAGGTATTCTTGGTTGATTTTTAAATTCTCCTTGGCGATAAGCTTTGATTAAACCTTTATATGATTTAAATGATTTGGCTACTGTTCTGAGTATTTGTTGTGCAGCCTGAGAATACAATACTTTGTAGTGATAACTGAATTTATACTCCTTCTCTAAGTCATATTTATCAATTATCTTTTTAGCTTTAAAATACAATTGTCTAGCATAATATATTCCCATATTACTGAGTTTATGCGACTCTTCACATAGAAATATTAGAATGCTATTTAAGTCGTTATTTCGACTAGCTAGAACTTGTTGACAACCGTACATTTAAATCTTCTTGAACTAAAGGAATTATACTATATTTCGGGATAGTTAAAACTGACGAGCGACCCCGCGCCACCTGCGGGTGTAAGGGAACGCGCTCGTCGTGTCTCCAAACCGCCGTTTGGCTTGCAGAGCAATCTCCGCAGCTTTAGCGCAGGGGCTTTACACTCTTTTTGGTAAATTTCTCTAAGAGCGATAATCCTTGCTATGCGGTAATACTAGAAATAGTATTTTAGATCGATTCCCGAAAATAGCTAAACAAATAATCATGACTTTCAACTTAGCAATTATCCAGCGGTTTGCCGATCGCCATATAAAATTAGAATCTTGGCAAAAACTTGGTCGGCTGTATTTTTTTTGCCCTGTTTTTGAAATAAATCCGCAGCCAAGCTTAAGTCTTTAATCGCTTTTTCGTGTTTTTGAATGAGGTGATAAACTAACCCTCGATTGTAGTAGGCATCGCTATAGTTAGGATCGTAAAAAATAGCTTGGGTATAATCAGAGACTGCACTTTGATAGTTCTCTATTTTCTTATAGGCATTACCTCGATTATTATAAATAAGCGCGGAGTTGGGTGTAATTTGTACTGCCCGATCGTAGTCGGCGATCGCCTCGGAATATTGACCGAGACAACTATAGGTAATACCTCGATTGTAATAAGCACTACCATGTACTGAATTGAGACTAATGCAACGGTCGTATTCAATAATTGCCTGGCGGTATTCTTCGAGAAAGCAGTAAGCATTGCCGAGATGATAAAAGGCTTCGGCATCATTGGGATTTAGCTCGATGGCAATAGAGTAATCGGCGATCGCCCTAGCAAAATCTTTTAACTTACCATAGACATTACCGCGCTGTTTGTAGGCGCAAACTAATTGAGGTTTGAGGCGGATAACCTCGTTATAACTGGCTATAGCATTACGATAATCTTTTAGTTGACTATATTCGTTGCCTTGACGATAAATTGACTGCCAGTCATCGGGATTGAGTAAAATTGCTTGGCTATAATCTATGATGGCGCGATGGTGATGTTTGAGGCTGGAGTTGGCGTTGCCTCTATTGCTATAAGCTTTGGCATGGTCGGGGTCGAGTCGTATTACCTCGGTAAAATTAGCGATCGCCTCTAGGTAATTTTCGAGGCTACTATGAATATTCCCTCGATGATAATATGCAGCCGTGTTATTAAAGTCTAATTCTATGACCCGATTGAAATCCGAGAGTGCTTGTTGATATTGTCCCAAGATACTGTAGGTACAGCCACGATTGTAATAAGCTTGAATGTAGTTAGGATTAAGCTCGATCGCCTGAGTAAAATCGGCAACTGCTTGTTGATAATTTTTTAAAATTCCGTAGGCATAACCACGACTGCGATAAGCTCTAGCTAATTGAGGAGAAAGACGAATTGCCTCGGTGTAGTCGGCAATTTCTTGGGTAAAGTTTTTCATCTCACCATATGCATAACCTCGGATTAAATATGCCTTGGTATTTTGAGGGTCTAGTTCGAGGACGGTATCAAAATCTTTAATCGCAGCTATGTAGTCTTTTAACTTGAGATAAGTTTTGCCACGCTTGTAGTAAGTGTCGATTAAATCTTGATTGAATTTGGCGATCGCACGACGATAAATCGTTTGGGAGTTCTTTCTTTTCGCCTTCATGATGTCCGAAAATTAACCAATGGTTATAACAGAGGTCAGACCCCACATAATTTTCACCAGTGCGATTTACTCTTATTCCAATGCCAGCAACCTGTTGGAATTGCTCACCTCAACTCCTTCGTCCCATGGCGAAGTAATCTGTGACAACTAAATCAAAACGCTTTTTTGAATAAAAAGACACAGCAATTAGCCTTAGACAATTTTCCGAACCAATGATTTGCGATCGATAAACTGTTGCCTACTACGCTTAGTACAACCCAGCTCGATCTAGAAAGTTGAAAGCGAAAAGCTCTTAACTTTCTAGGATTCAGTAGCCGAACTATCTTTTTGCTCTGCTGGATTGAGATCTCCAGCACTTTCCAGCTTGGCATTCATACTGACAGATTCTTCTATTTTTCGCGCTTCTTTTTTAAATTCATTTTCAAATTCTTTGGAAGCGTCTTGGAAACTGCGGAGAGTTTTGGCAACACTACGACCGATTTCGGGCAATTTTTTCGGCCCAAATACTAACAGAGCTACAATGGTAATCAGAGCCATTTCTGGTAATCCAATGCCAAAAATGTTCATTATGCTAAATTCCTATAGTTTTAATTAATTAAATAAACAAACGCTCGATCCTCAACAGGGCGAGGATCGAACCAAACTATTAGCTAATTCAATAGTTAATCAATTTGAAGTCGCACTTGTCTATCGACTCAAACTTCTCCAGTCAACATCAACTCCTTCTAGAATTAAGGAAGAATTATAAAGTTGCAGAATAATCAACAGGAATACTAAAAACAGAGCCATAAAAACTCCCATCAATAGTGTTGTTCCCCAACCAGGTGCTACTTTACCGTATTCAGAATTTAAAGGCTTGAGGAGATTCCCCAAACGAGTTTCTTGTGCCATAGTCCAATAACGATCTAATATCGGGTTTTTCGTAATCTTCTGTAATATTATAGAGGAAGACTAATCACAATTTATATTTACTTATGGAACCCGCAATAGTTCTTAGCGTTAGTATAGGGGCTATAGTAGTCGCTATCACTGGATATGCTATTTATACAGCTTTTGGCCCTCCATCTGCTGAACTTGGAGATCCTTTTGAGGATCACGAAGATTAAAGGTTGCTAATTGACAAGATTAAGTCAGTAATGCAACTGTTCAAAGCTATTAGCTATTAGCTATTAGCTCTCAAATACTTTTTATAGTTCGATCTAGCAACATTAAAAGAAAAAAAGAAGTTAGTCAGGAGTGATATATTACTATTACCTCCTGACTTTTAAATTAGTTGACTCCTGCTTGGTTCAAAACAGGTAGCCAGTTGAGAATTTTGCTATTGACGGCTTCAGGTTTTTCATCGTGGGGACAATGCCCCGCATCGGGTATAACTTGGAATTGCACATCGGCACTGGTTGCTGCTAAATCTTGATAGATTTTTGCTCCCGTAACGGGTGTCCAGGGGTCTTTTTCACCCCAGATTACCAGCAAAGGACGCTGAAGATCGATCAATAATTCATCGGGAGACTTTCCTGCGGGTGCAGTCAAAACTGAAGCGAAAACTTTTTGTGCGCCAGCGTCACAGGATGGTTGATAGAGCATTTCTACTAATTCGTCAGTTACCGCATTGCGATCGCGATAAACTTGATAGAGTGTGCGACGAATTTGGCTTTTGCGACGAATATTATCAAAGATAAACTGACCAGTTAGAGGAGAACTAATTAATTTGGCGAATCCTTTCATGACTAAACCCAAGACGGGGTTAAGATCTCCAGGACGATGATTTAACCCCCCCGCGCAGTTGATTAAGACTCCTCCCGCAGCAATTTCAGGATAGTCGGTAACTAACATTAAACCGAGCAAAGCACCGATGGAGTTACCGATAAATACAGTAGGTTCGTTGATATGTTCAGACCAAAAGTCTTTGATTTGCTCCTGCCATAATTCCAGAGTATAGTCCAAGGGAGCTTTATCTGACCCCCCAAAACCTAACAAGTCGATGGCAAAAACCCGATAACCCTCCGCTGCTAATACTGGTATGTTTTTTTGCCAATGTCCGATAGATGCGCCAAAGCCATGAATTAGTAACAATGGTTTACCCTCACCTGCTACTGTGTAGCGAATTTTATGACCTTGCCACTGCCAGTCTAACTCTTCAGGGCGATCGCTTCGATCTAACGATGTCGTAATCATAAGATTTTATTATGTCTGATTTTCTTGTACTTTTGTATCGATCGTACAGAAAATAAGCAGCAAAAAAAAGGTTACTTCAAAAAAGTCCCTTTGACCAAGATGGCGATCGCCAATCTGCCCCAATACTGTTCGGTTAACAAAGTTATGTGTTGAGACAAGCAAGGGGAGCAGGGGGAGCAGGGGGAGCAGAAAATAAGACTTATCCGAACAGTATTAGAACCTGCCCTATGGCACTTTCATCTGAGCCTCTAACTAGCGGCGATCGCCACTAGCCATAGGTTAAAACAAGCACATTTACTCAGAAAAGTAAAAACATTACTGGGTAAGGATTTCAAAATGTGCAACTTAAGAGTTAAAGGAATAACTTAGAGCGTTTTATGTGATTTATATCATTCTGTAGTACAACATAAGTCACAATATTTTTAATTAAGCATAGATAAAGTTGGATGGTTAGAAGATAAAGAATAGATAAAGTAGCCAAAATTTCAGAGGCTTATCTTCTCAAAAAGAAAATCAAATAATTTTCAAACTATAAAAAAATACCATTCAATAGCATGATAACCAACCAATATTTTAGTACAAAATTTACAATTACCGATGATTGGGGTGGCAGTTACAGGGTTGTTTTAGACTTAGAAGCACTTTCCACGGTTAAAGATTGGAAAATTGGCGTTTCACTTCCTAATGACTATAAAATCGACCAAATTTATGGTGCAGAGTTAACTCAAGAAGACAATAATAAATATATTTCAGGAGTAGATTGGAACAAAACTTTAGACCGAGGCAACACAACGGCAATTGTTCTAATTATTGACGAAGGTGGCAGCAATTCTGCACCGATCCTACCGCAATTATTATTTGATAGTTTTGTCGATAATGCTACTGCCAAAAGTAGTGAAAAAATCATTTATGTAGACAGTGATTTTGGTGGCAATTTAGAAAAAGCGATCGCTGCTGCTAATGATGGCGATTTAGTTCAATTAGGTAGTAATACTTACTATACTAGGGGCTACAAAAAAGTTAGTCAAAGTTGGTCAGCCTTATTCAAATGGATAAGTTTTAGCCAGAGGTTATTGCCCGCCGACCGCCCCAATTGTGAGGGGTAAGCGTGTCAAAGTCCCCAAATTCGTAGG
>JASJEI010000406.1 GCA_030064795.1 Pleurocapsa sp. MO_226.B13
CTATAGCCTTTCTCAAATAGGTGAGGTACAAAATTTTCCGAACTCCGAACTCTGAACTCCGAACTTATCCTAAGCAGGGTGTATCTCATTAATACGAGAAATGCTATATATCTAATATTTGAGTAATAAACGTTATTTTTTAGACTATAAAAAAAATGAAAGTTTTAGTAACTGGTGTAGCTGGTTTTATTGGCTATCACTTAGCCCAAAGATTGCTCTCAGACGGAGAACAAGTCTACGGTATTGATAATCTCAACGATTATTACGATGTTTCGCTCAAAAAAGCTCGTTTAGAACAATTAATTTCGCAATCTGGTTTTAATTTTCAGTATTTGGATATCAGCGATCGCGCCTCTATTGCCGAACTATTTCAAAACCAAGGCTTCGATCGAGTTGTGCATTTAGCAGCGCAAGCTGGAGTTCGTTATTCTCTACAAAATCCCCATGCTTATGTAGATAGCAATTTAATTGGTTTTACCAATATTTTAGAAGGTTGTCGTCACTCGCAAATTCAACATTTGGTTTTTGCCTCTTCTAGTTCAGTTTATGGTGCTAATACCAAAGTTCCTTTTGCTGTAGAAGATAATGTCGATCGCCCGATTTCTCTGTACGCCGCTACAAAGAAAGCTAACGAACTGATGGCCTATTCCTACAGTCATTTATACAATCTTCCCACAACTGGCTTGCGTTTTTTTACAGTTTACGGTCCTTGGGGACGACCAGATATGGCATATTTCAAGTTTGTCAAAGCGATCGCCGAAGATAAACCCATAGATATTTATAATTTCGGTAAAATGCAACGTGATTTTACTTATATTGATGATGTTATTGAAGGAGTAGTGCGAGTAATGCATAAAACTCCCCAGGGTTTGGATCGTCAGCCCCCTTATAAACTCTACAACATCGGAAATAATTCTCCAGTAGAATTACTTGAATTTATTAAGACGATCGAGCGATTGATGGGTAAATCTACACGGAAAAACTTATTACACATGCAACCAGGTGATGTTTTATCTACTTACGCAGATGTAGATGAATTAATCAAAGACGTGGGCTTTAAACCTACTACCCCAATCGATCGAGGTATCGAGAAATTCATTCTCTGGTATCGAGAATATTTCACTCACTCTCACTTGAAAAACAAGACAGGTAAAAATGGAATCATCTACTCTAGCTGCTAGAAATATTAATCCCACAAAAGCGGTTGATGAAAAGTGGTCAACTGATACTAGACCAGCAATATCAGTAGTTGTACCAATTCACAATGAAGTAGAAAGTCTACTTCAACTCATTGATGCGATCGCGACGACATTGAAAGCCAACCAACTCAACTACGAAATTATTTGCGTAGATGATGGTTCGCAGGATGGCTCTACTAAACTACTCAAACAACAAGCTCGAATCCGCACTGACTTACAAGCCATCATTCTCCGTCGCAATTACGGTCAAACTGCTGCAATGGCTGCTGGATTCAAATATGCCCAAGGTCAAGTGATTGTTACATTAGATGGCGATTTACAGAACGATCCTGCTGACATTCCTTTACTAATAGCTAAATTAGAAGAAGGTTATGATTTGGTTAGTGGTTGGCGTAAAAATAGACAAGATGCTGCTTTAACTAGATTATTACCCTCGAAAATTGCTAACTGGCTTATTGGTAAAGTTACTGGGGTAAAAATACATGACTATGGTTGTTCTTTAAAAGCATATAGAACTGAGGTAGTTGCTGATATGAACCTCTATGGTGAATTACATCGTTTTTTACCTGCTTTAGCTTTTATTGAAGGAGCAAGAATTGCCGAGTTACCGGTACGACACCATCCTCGTCGTTACGGCATAAGTAAATATGGATTGGGAAGAACTGTTCGTGTTGTGATGGATTTGTTTACCATCTTTTTTATGAAAAAATTCTTAACTAGACCTATGCATGTTTTTGGTTGCTGGGGCCTAGTTTCTATGATTTTGGGAACTTTAATGGGTCTTTATTTATCATCTCTAAAATTATTCTTCAATCAAACTATTGGCGATCGCCCTTTACTTATTTTATCTGTATTGTTGATATTAACAGGAGTCCAGCTATTTAGTTTTGGTTTGCTGGCAGAATTATTAATGCGTACTTACCATGAATCTCAGAAACGACCGATTTATCGGGTGCGAGAGATAGTAAGACAAGGATAAGTTAAAAGCTTTAAGTATTAAGGCAATACTTAAGTAAAGCTATGATTTATGGCTCTTAAATTCGTTTAATAACTCTACAATTAGCTGCTTATTTTTTTGTTTACGAATTTGCTCTCAAACTGGTATGAATAATGAATAAATTTCAATCAAGTGACAATTCAATTTCTGAGGTTGAGGCTATTTACAAAATAGTTCTTCGTAATCTACAACCTCATAATTATGCTCAATTATTTCCAGAGGATCGGCCAATAATACTTCAAGAAGCAAAAACTTTGCTTTTATGTTCTGAACTCTCGAATCATCAAAAAAGGCTTCTCTTTGATTCACTGAAGTCACTTAAGATCGAAGATTATCCAATTTCAGTCAAGATAGCTGATGAATTTCAAACAGAAAAAAACAATTTTAATAATTTTAAAGCTTGTTAGTTCCATAGCATTGATATTATGGGTGATTCGGAAAACACAGCTATCAGAAGTTATTCAAGCACTCAAAGAAGCTAATATTTACTTTTTATTAGGTGCATTTGTTTTATATTCTGGAAGTTATTATTTAAGAACCTATCGCTGGCAAATTTTACTTAAAACCAAAGGAATTAAGGCTTCTAATATCTATCTATATCAATCTTATATAGTTGGTATTTTTTTTAGTAACTTTCTTCCGTCAATAGTGGGCGGAGATGCCGTCAGAATATACGATATTTGGCGTTTAGAACCAAATAAATCAATCTCTGTCAGCACTGTTATAGTCGATCGCATTTTAGGGCTGCTAGTTTTAATAGCATTTGCTGGTGGAGTATTATTATTTACTCCTCAAGTAAGTAGTTTGCTCAATCCATATTATTCCTATCTATGGCTTTTGTTAGGAATTGTGATTGTTGCAGTAGTCTTTAAAAAAACTTTTTCACCTCTACGTAGACTTTCTTATGTTCTCCATAAAATAGAATTGCCTTGGTGGCAAAAGATAAAAACCAAAATCACCAATGTTTTAGAAGCTTTTATATCTTTTAGCAATCACAAATTTTCTCTAATAAAAGCATTGGCATGGTCTATTCTAGTTCAAATTGCTGTAATTGCTCATTATTATTTAATTGCTAAAGCACTTAATTTTCCAACTTCTTTTGCTATTTTCTTTTTAGTCGTGCCTATTGCTACGGTGATTATGATGCTGCCAATTTCAATTAATGGTATTGGTTTACGAGAAAATGCTTTTATATTTTTGCTGGGTATTTTAAGTCCAGGGACTTCCAGACCAGATACTATTGCTTTTTCTTGGTTAGCTTATGGAATCATCGTGATTCTAGGTTTAATTGGGGGTATTGTACATATGCTGAGAAAATATAGTCATTCTACTTGATATACAGGCAAAAAATAATAAAAATCATACTCTTGTTTATATACTTATACAATTGCTGCCACTACTTATACAATTGCTGCCACTTTTTTTATTTTTCTCTGTAGCTCATATTATTATTTCCCTACTTTTTTAATACCGAATTTTCTCGTTAGATACATGAAAATCAAAACATCTATAACCTTCTTAAATCAAAATAAAGTCATTAATTTAAATCAAGTAAGACAGTGGATTCCAATTACCTTAATCCTGCTTTTGGCAGCTATGTTGTATTTCTATCAACTCGGCACGGAAAGCCTCTGGATTGATGAAATCTTTAGTATTAGGGATGCTCAAAAAAATATATTCAATCTTGGTTTAAATCGTCCTCTTTATTTCATATTCCTGCATTTCTGGATGCGATTTGGTTCTAGTGAAGCTTGGTTAAGGGGATTATCGGTTATTTTTGGGTTGGTGAGTGTCTGGCTAATTTATCAGCTAGGAGTTCGTCTTTCTAACCGAGCAACAGGTCTAGTTGCAGCTTTGTTGCTTACTCTTTCTCCTTTAGTAATAAATCATACTCAAGAAGTGCGTATGTATGTACTCAGTATGTGCTTAGGATTAGGAGGCACTTTAGTACTAACTGATGTTTTAGATCAGTTTACGATATCCTCTTTAGCTAAGTGTCTAATTTTGAGGTTTATGGCAATTTTAACGACACCTATCAATATTCTGTTATTCTTGCCAGATTTAGTTTTGCTGGGAATTAAATTCCGTCACAAGAAAAAGTATTTATTTAAGATAGCTAAAAAATGGCGGTGGTTAATAATTGCTTTTACAGTTTTATTGCTTTTATCTTTGATAGATATAGTACCTCCATTGCTAGATTTTTTGGGAGATCGCCAACAGGTTATTGCCCCTCCAGGATTTCCTGCTTTTGTTGGTGCGCTAACCAGATTTACCGTTTGGCCTTTAAAATCACCTTTTGCTGGTTTAGAGTCTATATATGAAAAATTTTTTAATATCTATGCAGTAATTTTGTTGGGTTTATTAGGATTATCCTTATATACTACAAAAAAATCGGGTTCGGTTAAGTTATGGTGGTCAGCAGCTTGGTCATTTTTACCTTTAACCGTTTTGTTTATTTTTTGTCAAACTTACTCTGGTTTGTGGGGTGTTAATCGCTACTTGTTATTTACCGCTCCTTATATACTAATACTCTTAGCAGCAGGTTGGTTAAGACTGTGGCAGTGGCAAAGGGCTATGGCGATTATAGTAATGATGCTATACTTCTTTGCAGTTGGAGGAGCTTTATTCAACTATTACACAGTACAAAACCGTCAAGATTGGCGCGGAGTCGCTCAAGTAATCGAATTTAATGAAAGGTCGGGAGACCAGATAGCTGTATTCTCAGAGAGTAATATGCCAGCTGTTGAATATTACTATCGAGGAACTGCACCCATACAAGCTATTAAAATCCCTAAAAAATTTGAAGAATCGCAACTCAAACAAGCTCTTGTGCGTTTATCATCAGCTCATTCTCGTTTCTGGCTAGTTTGTCGTTTCTATAACTTTAGTATCTACTCTCAACAGAAGGAATTATTCAAAACAGTTCTTGAAAAGAAATTTTACATCGAGAAACATCAAAAATTCGCTGGTGATTTAGAATTATTTTTAATCTCAGATAGACATAGTTCTTCCAAAAGCAGGAACAATTAGCTAATTCACCAATACCTTTACTAGCATGCATATTAATCATGATTCAAACTGTCAAAAGACTTCTTTACATCATCCCAGCTAGCAACAAAAGCTTGGGGGGAATGATATTTTTATTTCTGTTTTCTTCTGGACTAGAAGTAATTGGGATTGGAGCAATAGCTCCTTTCATTAATTTAGCAGTAAAACCAGAATTGATTTATCAATACTCTTTTTTAGAAAAACTATTTAATATCTCTGGTATTAGTGATGAGAGTCGATTTATTGCTTTTTTAGGCTTAGTTGTAATCTTATTATTCTGCGCCAAGGTTTTTGTTGCTTGGTTTACCCAGGTGTGCATTTATAATTTTAGTTGTCGGCAACAGAAGCTTTTGATTAATAAGCTTTTAGATAGATACTTATCTGCTCCTTATACTTATTATTTAGAGAAAAATAGTACTTATATTATTGATAATATTATTGAAGTTGCTAATAAATTTAATTTTATAGTTCAACCTTTATTTGTATCCATTGCTAATGTTTGTATAACTATTTCTTTGTTTGCTCTTTTATTGTACACCAGCGGCATAGTAATGTTTATTTTACTGGTTATACTGTTGCCAGTTATCGTGCTAATTAATTCATTTAAACGAAAGTTAAGGTCTTGGGGAAAGCAAAATCGCCAGAGTAAAGGTCAATTAATAAAAACTATCAATCATAGTTTTGGAGGAATCAAAGAAACGAAAGTCATTGGTTGTGAGAACTATTTTAAAAATCAAGTTTTGCTACATACTCAGGAACTAGAAACATCCTTAAGCACTGCTTTTGGATTTAGTATTATGCCTCGCTTTTTAATTGAGGCAGTTATGTTAATATCTACTATTAGCGTAATTTCTTATTTTTTGTTTGTAGGTAATGACATTAATGAATTACAATCAGTTCTAGGAGTATATGCTTTAGCTTCCATTAGATTTTTGCCCGCTCTTAGCCAGGCAATTGGGGGAGTCAATTCTGTAAGAAATAATAGTTATACTATCGATCAAATTTATTTGGATTTGAGAGAGTTAAAGCGAGAAAGCAAGCATAAAATTCGACAAGAATTACTTATACATGAAGATAAGAAAAGCAATTATTCAAAGTCAACAAAAAAATTAAGTTTTCAAGAACATCTTAGTTTGGAGAATATATCATATCAATATCCCAATCAACTTGATTATGCAATTAAAGATTTATCGTTGACTATCAAGAAAGGCGATTCTATTGCTTTTATTGGTAAATCGGGTGCAGGCAAAACTACTTTAGTTGATATTATTTTAGGGTTATTAATTCCCCAACAGGGGGATATTAAAGTTGATGGTAGATCTATTTATGACGAGCTACGAGCTTGGCAGAATTTAGTAGGCTATATTCCTCAATCTATCTTTTTAGCTGACGATACAGTAAAGAGAAATATTGCTTTTGGCGTACCAGATGAATTAGTTGATATTGATAGATTATACAAAGCTATTGAAGCTGCTCAGCTATCAGAAGTGGTGAATGATTTACCCAATGCTGTTGATACTAGGGTAGGAGAAAGAGGGATTCTTTTGTCAGGTGGGCAACGTCAGAGAGTTGGCATTGCAAGAGCTTTATATCATGAACGAGAGATTTTGATATTAGATGAGGCTACTGCTGCTTTAGATAATGAGACGGAGAATTTAGTAACTAATTCTATAAATGCTTTAACTGGTAAGAAAACTTTAATAACTATTGCTCATCGACTGACTACAGTGGAAAAATGCGATCGCGTTTATTTGCTGGAGAAAGGGCGGGTAGTTAAATCGGGTAGTTATCAAGAAGTTGTATTAGAAACATTAGGCACTTAGAGATTAGGATGTTAATCCTGTACTATGCGATCGCCAACAAGTTCAGGCAACTTTACTGGAAAAAAAATAGAGAGGGATTGCTACCAAAGTTTGCTAGAATTAGGGGTGAAAAAATTCCAAAAACCCAAGCTTTTATAGCTACATCAGATATAATTGAATCAATTTTTGGTAAATACAAAATCTTCGCTTCATCTTCTCCTAATTCGGATATTAATGAAATGATTTTAACACTTCTTTTATCCACTACCAAAGTAACTCC
>JASJEI010000400.1 GCA_030064795.1 Pleurocapsa sp. MO_226.B13
TATTCATGCAAGAGATGCCATGAACTGTCGTTCACAACCCAGGGATGAAAATAGAAGAATTAACAAATTTACATTGTTTTAGATTCTATTTTCAAGCTAGGTCTAGTAAATGCTTAATTGTTTACTTGATGTTTTTAGATAACTGAATTGAGTATGCTTAACATATCTAAACATCACTATAAGCATTGCGATCGTTGCTACCAAGCCAAACCTTCGTATTCCCAATCCTTCGGTTTTTCTGTGAAAACACCCGCCAAATCTAATATTTTAGTTTTGTGATAGGCTTGCTCTAGTGCCTGACGAATTTCTTCAGTATTATGAGTAGCCACGGCTAAATCTGTTCCCTCTAAAACTTGTTGAGGAGTAGCTATCAACAATTCTTGAAAATGAGGAATATTTTCTTGAATATAACTTAAATTTGTCCCCATCAAGTGTGCTTGATAAACCGCCGAGTCATAAATTTTTACTTTGCATCCTTCTCCCAGTAAACGTTTAATCAGAGGTACTGTCGGACTTTCTCTCAAATCATCAGTATTTGCCTTGAACGCTAATCCTAGAATCGCAATGTTTCTAACTCCAGCATCTAAAATCTTTTGTACTGCAAGATTTATTTGTAGTTCATTCGTAATAGGAACTGCGTTAATTAATGGAGCAAAAACATTTTTGCTGCGAGCATAGTAAAGTAATGCTCCTAAGTCTTTTGGTAAGCACGATCCCCCATAGGCAAATCCAGGACGCATATAAATAGGGGATATGTTTAACTTTTCATCCTGCACAATGACATTCATTACTTCTCGTCCATCAACCCCGAAAGCTTTAGAAATTCTGCCTATTTCATTAGCAAAACTGACTTTGGTAGCATGCCAAGTATTAGCAACGTACTTAACCATTTCTGCTACTGTTGGCTTAACTACGAGAATAGGTGCTTTGACTGTTTCATATAGCTGACGCACAGCTTGTTCGGCAATGGAAGATTCAGTACCAATTATAGTATAAGGAGGGTAGTCATAGTCTTTAATAGCTGAACCCTCCCGCAAAAACTCTGGATTGAAAGCGGTATTAATCAGAGACTTTCCAACAACTCGTTCCATAATATTCTGGCAATGTTCCAGAGTTCCTGGAGGAACTGTACTGCGTAACATTACTACGTGGGATGTTGCTTTTTTCTTAACTGCTAAAGCAATATCTTTACAAACATTGATTACGTAACTCAAATCTGGTTCGCCCTGTGCTATGGGTGGAGTACCTACACTAATTAGGGATATTTCCGTTGTCTTCACCGCAGTTTCGGCATCAGTTGTTGCATGGATACGACCAGACCGAACTCCTTGTTCCAACAATTCTTCTAAATCAGGTTCGATAATTGGAGATTTACCTTGGTTGATTAAGTCAACTTT
This sequence comes from Pleurocapsa sp. MO_226.B13, assembly GCA_030064795.1. The sequence goes on from JASJEI010000400.1 coordinate 1,398, forward strand.
ATTTTGACTTATATCAACTCCAACTACCTGATGACCATCTCTTGATAAGCAAGCTGCCGTAACCACGCCTACATAGCCTAAACCAAAAATGCTAATTTTCATCTTTTACGATCCTAATTTAATTAATTGAGTCTGACAAATTAGAAGTTACCAACCTTTGAATGAAATGATTTTAATTTTGAAAAACATTGCAATCTTCAAAAAATAAACTGTAATACCTGATTAAGAACAATGACAAACTACTGTAAAAGTCATAGGGAATAAACCAGGAAAATTGTTATAAATTTTGTAATTAGATGCATTTGATATTTCTAGCATTCTTCTAATTTTCCTTTTAGACAATAAGAACAAATTGGGTGGTATATAGTTATAATTCTTTTGTCGCCAATTATAAAAAATATTGTCATTCCAATGTATAAAAAAGACTTGGGTATGAGATTCGATCGGAAAGTATTTATTAGGAGTTGTAAAAAAAACATTCTTCCCTACTCTTAACATTTCATTTAAGAAATTTACTTGGGCCTGTTCATCTCCAACATGTTCAATAACGCCGTTACAAAAGATCCAATCGAACTGTTTATCTTGGAAGGGAAAAATATCTCCTGGATATTGTACAAACTTTTTTCCTGGAAATAATTTATCCATTCCATCAAGGTCTTGTATACCTAGACCAGTGTAATATTCGGAGGAATAAGGAAAATTCTTCAAGAAATAATTGCGCTGCAATCCCCCTTTTTTCTTCTCGGAAGATACTCCAACATCTAGGACTGTCATTCCTTGATTGCAAAGAAAAAAGAAATGTTCTAGCTTTTTTTTCCTAGATATTCTCATGATCTTTTCTTGGATTTGATATCGAATCAATCCTCTGATGTTTTTGGTTTTATTCATTGATTTTACAAGCAATTTATATGCATTTGATTTTTGTTAATGCAAGGAGCTAAAGTTTTTTTGTAATGACATTTAGTTTGGTACTTGTATTTTTAATAATTGTTTTCGAACAGTCTTTAACTCCATAAGCTTTTAAAAGAATAGGAATTTGATAACGCCACTCCAATTTCTCTTTCATCCGACGCATACCAATTGCTCCCATCTCTTCCCTTTTTTGGGGGTCGGCTAAAAGTTCGAGAATTTTATCGGCAAAATCAATGGAATCATTGCCTTTGGCATAAACAGACGCTTCCCGTGCAGAATGTCTCCCTTCCAAAAGATCGAATTGAACTATAGGCTTGCCCATCGCCATATATTCCATAATCTTGTTCATGGTGGACTTGTCGTTATAAGGCATTTTCTTATCGGGATTAACGCAAACATCACAGCTTGAAAGTCGCGCTAATAGCTCTGAATCGGGAATCCGCCCCGTAAATTCCACAAACTTACTGACACCTAATTGAACAGCTAAGTTTTGCATTTGCTCGAACATTGGTCCACTGCCAATTAACATAAAATGAATGTCTTGGCGTTTTCGATCGCAAACAATATGGCGTATTGATTCTAGAAGATAGTCTATGCCTTCTGGTTCGCCCATCACTCCTAAATAACCTACTAAATATTTCTTATTACGCTTGTAGGTTTCATCAATTGGTAATGGTTGAAAACGGGATAAATCTGGTCCACTACGAACCACAAAAACATCCTCGGGTTTTTTATGACCGCGAGTCAAAGCTATCTCACGATAAGATTCGTTAGTAGAAATAACCGTATCGGCTAGGGCAAAAGTCAAACGTTCTACCAAACGCAATCCATAATAGAATATATCTCTGCGTCCGTATTTGGCTTCGTACATTTCAGGATTGATATCGTGGTGATCGAAGATTACTTTGCAACCTTTGATTAGCTTGAACCATCCTGCGGTTATAAATAATAGATCTGGGGGATTACAAATATGGATAATGTCAAAACCTCGTTCTCGCCATACGCGATGAGCTAAATAAAACTCCCAAAATACTGCTGCTGCATATTCGGTTATGTATCCGACCACCGAACTAATCTCTGGAGGCATTGGATGACGATATATATGAATATCATCGATTACTTCATAGCTTTTTTCATAACCTTTTCCTTTGGGGCAGATAATAGAGACTTCATATCCTGCTTTGGTTAAGGTTGTAGCTTCCATCCAAACACGGCGATCGAAAGGAGAGGGAAGATTTTCTACTATTATGAGAACTCGGACAGGACTAATCATAATATTAAGACTCCTAAGTTTTGATAGTTTTGATTTAGTTCAAGAAGCGATACCACACCGAAACAATGGTAAATAAAACCTTTCGGATCTCGAACTTGCTAATCTCAACCTGTAAAATTCGACTTAATAAGCTACATAATCTGCAACTTTTGTCTTTCTAGAAAAATTATGCTTCAATAAATCCAGAGAATTTTTTAAAACAATGCTGCCTTTGATTTCGGTACTGCCGACTAACGTAGCTGTTGGTTGCTTGATATTAAAACTAGAAGAATACCATCCTCCATCTGTTTCACCTTGGAGTAAGTTCCACTGAATTTGTTTATCTAAATAAATAGCCAACAAGCCTGAATGCCACTTGACTAAACAACGCTCTTCTTGCAGAGTGACAGAACATTGAGGAGAAAAATGTAATCGCCATTCTATATGGTGTACACCCTTGCCCTGAAGTCGATCCAAAATTTCTAACCCTTGTCGGTTTAGAGTTATTTGCCGGCGATGAATAATTCCTTCATTCATGCAAGTATAACCATCATGTTCGGCGGTTAATACCGCTCCATCATCAGTTTTTTTCCAATTTAAAACTTTGGTTTTGGCTTTTCTAGTCCAGAGAAATATTCCTTCTGATTTAGATTGATCCAGGTCATCAATTGTAATAGTATTATGAGCTTTTGTACTACAAAAATAATTACGCCAGTGGTTATCGGTATGGTATACATAAGTACCAGGATCGACAATAATTGGTACACCGCCGACGCTAAGGGTAAAAGCCAGAGCATCAGCATGACCATGAGCAGCAATAGAAAGAAAGCCTAAATCGCCTGCATCTGCAAGACAAACAATTTCTTCAGGCTTACCCCGATTTTGAGCGAGAACGTAAAGACCTGCATCTGAAAAAGCGAAAGAACTATTGGGCAAGGAAATTTTACCTACAGTATCTTTAGCAGGAAAATTTACCAAACTAGCAGCCAAGTAACCAGAATTACGATCGGGCAAAGGTACTTTTGCACAGAGCCACTGCCGACCCAAACGGAATAACCAATCTGTACGAGAGGATTGATGGGGACGGATTTGAAGTACCATTCCTTCATCGCCATCGCCATATTTAGGCAGATTACCTCCAACGTCAGTCAAAGGAGGAATAACCTCCAGCATACTTTGCACCAAACTCTTATACTGGTCAGAAATAGCAATTTGATGCATTTCGGCTTCTATACCTGTCAGCAGAAAAAATTCTGTGGTAAAGATATGGTATGAAAAAGCTTGCTCGCGATTGAGTCCGCTGGGAAAGGTTTGTCTGGATATTTCCTGTTCTAAGATATTCCATGATAATGACTGCCAACGCTTTGATAAGGGAAACACTGGCCAATGGCAACTACTAATAAAAAGTCCTGCTATTTCACCAATCAAGTGGTTATTTGCAGAAGAACCATGAGAATAGTGTTTGGAAATCAGCCATTGATGCCAATATATAGAAGGCCACAATACCCCAGACTCACCAAAAAGTAGCTCGTGAACTTCACTACCTCTTAATAAGCGATCGATCCAAACCCAAGAGATGAGACGAATGCCTAACTCAAGAGAACTACTCCAATTGACTCCCAAAGGAAAAGGATTTTTGGCAATCCAATCTTGAAGTTGTTCTGCTACTGCAAAGGCATATTTTTCTTCTTGAGAAAGTGCATAAGCAGCAGACATTACCGTAAGGTGATGGTGGCGATTTTTTTCCCAAATATTTTTAATGTTTCCCACTAAACCAACATCTCTGTAGTTCAAATCCAAAGCAAACATCAGAGGAGCTAACTTATTATTTTGAGGGTCGAGATGCCAATTTAATGAAGGTTCTCGGCAAGTAATATTTAAAAAATTGTAGTCTCCCCTAAGATAATTTTCAGCTTCATCTAGAAGAGCTTCGTATTCTAATAAGTTTTCTCCAGCTAAAGAAGATAATTTCCACCAATCTGGGGACACTTTATGAAGTTGGGGATCGGGAGACGTAAAAGAATGACGACTTTTTAAATACTTTTTTACTAGTAGGTAAGATTTTAATCGAGATAGCATCTCTTTAAAAGACATTGCTTTTAAACGTAAAACATACCATTTGACATTTTTCATCACTGCACTTACACTACCATTTACAATTAGTTGTCAAATTAATCCCACGAACATAAACATAAGTGAGATTTCATGCTAATTATTAATTGTTGATAATCATTAACATCCCATAGATCGCTTTTAACTCAAACCGATTGGCATGCTTTTATATGCGACTAACTATCAACGAAGCAAGTGAAACAAGTCCTGCGTTTTCTCATTTTGCCTATACATAATAAATGATAAATGAGGCAGGTTTGGTCGATCGCTCAAATAAAGATTATCTATAATATTTATTTGAAATACGCCTAAAAGTCAAGCAATAAATCGAAAAAAAATATAAAAATGCAGGAGCAAAAATCTAAAAACTAGTAAACACAATAGTTGTGGAGATTGTTTTTTAAAATCTTATACTTAAGTATGCTATGTAACTTGATGATAGTTTCTCAGAATCTTAAGAAAAAATAAATATCAATCAAAATAGTATATTCTATGTATAATTCTATGAGAGTAAGATTGTTTTCAAGTATTTTAAGCTACTTTTATTCAGATATTTAGTAACCTAAGAAATGAAATATTTAATTCTGATACTGCTGAGTTAAAACAATCAAATTGTCAGGACCAGTTTGTGAAAGTTCGTTCTAGGTTATTTGGTCTGAATTGGTTTTAAAAACTTTGGAATATTAGTCTAATAGTCTAAGGTCTGAAAAAATTGGAGACAAATTAAATAAACTATGTTGCTTTCAACTAAAAAAAATGGTTTTAATAGTTCTGGGAGCGCGAAAACAGTCTATTTCTTAAAAAGGATTGCTGATTATGCAATAGCTTTTGTTTTGTTGGTTGTTTTTACTCCCATAATGATTGTTGTGGCGATCGCGATCAAGTTGGACTCTCCAGGCCAAGTTTTATTTAAGCAAACTCGCGTGGGTTTGAATGGAAAACATTTTCAGGTCTGGAAATTTCGTTCAATGGTATGCAATAGCGAGCAGATACAACAAGAACTAGAGTGCAAAAATGAAATTGAAGGTGGAATTATCTTCAAAATAAAAAAAGACCCCCGGGTCACGAGGGTTGGTAAAATTATTCGTTTCTATAGTATAGACGAAATTCCACAACTTTTTAATGTGCTTTTCGGAGACATGAGCTTAGTCGGTCCGCGACCTCTACCATTAAGAGATGTAGCAAAGATGGATATGCGTCACAATATACGCCATGAGCTGTTGCCAGGAATTACCGGTCTTACCCAAGTCAATGGACGTTCTCAGTGCAGTTCGGATGAATTTTTTTATTGGGATGAATTATACGTCAAACAATGGTCTGTTTGGTTGGACTTGAAGATATTGCTCAAGACTGTACCAGCAGTGATCGGGAAAACGGGAGCTTATTAGCTGATGTTTGTACTCAAATCATAACTCTCACTATTTGAGTTAAATGTCAAATACAAAGTATCTGTCCGACTAGTTACTAAGAGTTGTCAAGTTATAAATTGCGATCGCGAGGTGGTGCTAATAGTTGCTTTAAAGAGCGATCGTAGTTCACAAGTTAACATATAGCAATCCTAAATCATTTGTAAAAAATGAGAGCCGAATCAAGATTAAGTAGGATAATTGTTGCTAATCTTATTTCACGCTTTTGTATCGATGGAGTCATTGACAGAGTTTATTGGGAGTAACCCAGACCCAAGAGAGCTAAAACGCGCATTAGCGGTAAAAATGGTCAAACCAGGTCAAAGTTACTATCAAATAAGAGATACTTTAGGGATTTCGCTTAGTTTCATCAGTAAGTATTTACAAAAGTTTGAGCGTGAGGGAATAGAAGGATTAAAACTAAAACACAAAGGTTCTAACGGTTATCTGACTATC
>JASJEI010000401.1 GCA_030064795.1 Pleurocapsa sp. MO_226.B13
CAGGGCAAACGCATCTAAATTCTGTAAACCTTACGTAGCAAGACTTTCAAATTTTAGTTACAAAAGTAAATAATGGCTCAAACCTTTATCCCGTAAGCATTGTAAAAATAAGGTGCGTTTGCCCTGCCATCACGGGAAACTCCACATTCAATGCGAAGTTCTGTTAAAGGTACAATGCGATCGTAGTAAGCAAGAATAATTGCTAAAGAAGCTGCACCGCATTCAACCGCTTCCATCTGTAAGACAGTGGGAGTTTTTACACGCATAAGAAATCCCTTTCTAAAGTTCTCTATTTAGCAGTCATGGTTCGTCTATAATTTATTGGTCGGATTGAGCAGTTTTAATGACAGGTAAATGAGTCAGAGGTACGGTAAAGGTAACGGTAGAACCAAGACCATCACCCATACTGTAAAAAGAAATTGTACCGCCCATCGCCTCTACTAGTTTTTGGGAGATTGCCAAACCTAAGCCAGTACCTCCGTAAGATTTGGTTCTCGAACCATCTACCTGATAGAAATTTTCAAATAATTTATTCTGCTTTTCTAATGAAACCCCAATTCCCGTATCGGCAACGCTGATTTTAACCATCCCTGGAAATTCTATACCTTGAGATTCGACTTTCTTGTTATTAATCTCGGCACTAATGACAATACCCCCTTCCTGAGTAAATTTGACGGCATTGCCCACCAGATTTAACATGACCTGAAGTAAACGTTGATAATTGCCATACAGAGTCACGGGGGTCATGGTTGCAGGATATTTAATTTGAAAATTCAGACCTTTTTGTTCTGCTTGAGTACGAATTAAATTATCAACATTTTGGAACAACTCCTCTAACTCTATTTCAGTTAACTCAAGCTCCATTTTGCCCGCTTCTATCTTGGCAATGTCGAGAATATCATTGATTAGATTGAGTAAATGAATAGAAGATTTATAAGCTTCTTCGATAAACTCTCGTTGTTCTTCGGGGTTGTCTGCCATCCCTTCTAAGAGCAATTTGAGAAAGCCAATAATACCATTGAGGGGAGTACGCAATTCATGGGAAGTATTAGCCAAAAAATCGCTTTTGAGACGGTTTGCTTCTTCTGCTTGAATACTTGCTTGTTCGACTTCACGGTATAGTTTTGCTAAGGATATTGCAGCATCTACCTGTTCGGCGATTTCCCGTAGCATTTCCATTTCTGTAGTTGTCCAATGTCGATAGCGATCGCATTGTTGCAGGCAGATTATAACATTATCTTCACTATTACAGTTAGTAGACACCACTAGTCCAGATTTTCTCTGTAGAGCATCTTTTCCGATAAAATCTATTGCTGTGGGATAGCTAGACTTTAAAGCCTGTTGCAAATGAGCTTCCTGTTGCCAGTCGATCTTGTGTTCTGCGATCGAATTATATTCACCCTGGCAATATTCTGCTTCTACTGACAGTTTAGTAATATTAGGATGATTTGCCAAAATTAAGCAGCGACTGGCAGCAAAAGTTGAACCAATATTATTAACTGTCTGCTGATAAATAGTTTCTAAGTCTAGGCTACGACGAATCTGGCGAACGACTTGATTTAATAGTTTTTGGTAACTATAAATAGCTGCGGGAGCTTCATCTCTAGCAAAAGAAAACATCTCTGCTTCTTCTAGTAAATGTCCCATCACCAAAACCGCGTGGGGTTCGCTCATAGCAGAAAGTATCGGACTAATTACCAATTCAAAGGAATAAGAGACATCACCACATCGAAACAAACAATAACATTGTTCTGGCAGACGACGTTTGATTACTCGGCGAATCTTTTCTAAATAAGCTTGGGGATCGACAGGAGCAAAAATTGTATTGAATAGACTAGTAGGATGATTGGCATTACTACCCCGTCGCGCAAAATCTCCAGAGATTCCATATTCTTCTGCTTTTGCCCACCAAAAAGAGAGATAATTGCCCGTAATATCTTGAGTAAAAACTAATTCTGCTCCCAATTGCTGCCATTTAATCTCATTGGCTGACATAGTGATATTACTGTTAGATCTTTCTGAATCAAATCTCGGGAGCATGGGCAAGCGGGTTAGACTTTGAGCGAGTACCAAGTTGAAAATTGGACTCTTCCCTGAAACTATAACCTATAGATGCATCAGTCGGGATAAAGTTGTCTTTTCTGACCCCTTCTCTATCTTTATTCCCCGCTCTTTTTAGTCATTCCATTCTCCTTGAGGTGGTACGGGAGGATTACGCCGAAAAGTACGAGTCAAGTCAGTATCTCCATCTCGCTCCCCATTGAGCCATTGTTTAATGGCGGTTTCGATCACTCGACTAGGATCGTTGGTAAGATGTTTAATCCGATCTAAGATTTCGGAATCTAGGTCAATAGATACTCTGATTTTTTCAGAATCTCTGGTTTCAGGAGACGATCTGTCCTCGAATGGGGACGAAGGAGATTGCTCTGATGGGGATAGCTCATCATTCATAGACATTTTTGTGTTAAGTTTATCTCTATTCTACCGAATGTCGGTCAGAAGAGCCCTTAGTAATAGAGAGCGATTTAACAACTATTTGTAAAATAAATATTAAATTATGTTTTCAAATATGTTTTCAAATTCTGATTGAATTTATGTGCATCTCCACCAGTCATGTTGCTTGCAGTTATTTTAATTTTACTTTTATTTGGTAATTGGTTTCTAACTGAAACTTTGGTATTTATCCCAGTGGATTTGTTCACTCGTCTGCTCTCTTTGGGTTGGTGGGGGTTGGCTCTATTGATAGTGCTATTTTTGGCTTGGTGTATTGGTGAAGATTAGCTTTAACAAGCAAAGCGATCGCTTTTCCCCCTGGTATTGGTTATTTAGGCGTCGGGAAAATTTTCAATTACCGCATCTGCCTCGATTGACAATTTTCCTGCTTCTACATCTAACTTACGTACTCGCAGCGACATTTCATCTACCTCAAAATTACGCAAATCGAGAATTTCCTCAGCACTGTCGATGATTGCTTTTGCTATATTTTGATTGTATTCGGCTTGGCGATCGTATTCTACTGACTTCAACTCGATAATATCAAAATAAGCACTTTTGAACTGATGATTTTGGCGATCGCTTCATGAGGTCTTCAATTCTTAGAAGCTAATTATAGCAGTAGTTTTAAACCATTTGGCACTTATGGTAGCTTCTCTAGCATTACGCCCATTACCAAGCCTTCCTCATCTCTTGCCAAACTAGCAAGAGCGATCGCCTGGGAGATGTAAGCAATCGGCCTTACATGTCGTGAGTGCTTGGACCAGCGACCATCGTCTGATGCTAGGACAGATGAAGGTAGACAGTAAAAGCCATGAAATCAAGGCGATAAAGAGCGTTACTGGAATTGCTCGATATCAGTGGCTGTATTATCGCCATTGAGGCCATGGGTACTCGCGCCTGACATTGCAGCTCAGATTATTACCCAGGGAGCCGACTACGTTCTGTGCCTCAAAGCAAACCATCCCACACTCAAAGAGGAGGTGAAACAGACCTTTGAGCAAGCTATCGCCGACGGCTTCGAGCAGCTTGAGGTCGATAATGACCCGCCGCGGGTTGAAGCAGGTCATATGAAAGTGCTTGCCAGTGTGTCCGCCTCAAAGCAGCAATTCTCCTGTTGACAAGAAAAGAGAATTGGTTCTCTATGCAACTTCGCTACGTCAAAATATAACACGAAAAGATTACTTATTTTCCTGGAATTAGCGATTGCCAAATTTTTGATTGGCGATTGTTAATTCCTAGTTTGAGGACTTTGGCGATCGCACTATGCTGTCAAGTGCGATCGTCAAAGCCGAATTTCCGAACTAATGCGATCGCTAAAATCCCCTGATAGCATACTACTTAGTATATTACAAACTGACGAAAGAAGGTGAATCATATCATATTATGGCTCTTTTTTTCTTGCGCTTACCCTTATACAATAAAGAGAGCGACCGATACCTTCTTTACCTTTTGACCTAATTTCAAAAAGTCCTCCACCCATCGGTGCTGTGTATGGTCTACCAAGGGCGGAACCAAACTCTTCAATCATCTCAGCAATGTGCAAAAAATTAGCGAGAATGCCTGGTGGAAAGTTCAAAGTTTCTTGTTCTACTTTTTCGTTGTAGAAGGTAATATGGCACTTCATATCAATAGGTTATCAAAAATGATAACCTATTGTCTATTCTGCTTTGCACTCCGTTATTAATAGCTTGTAAAACAATCTGGTTTCATTTGCGATCGCTCGTCACAAAAAAACTGAATTTTATTGGGTTAGGGTAAGTAGCAAATCAAAAGACAAATTTTTCAAAAATCCTAAACGTATTAATTTATTTAATAGCGATCGCCTTATCAAGAGCGATCGCTCGTCAAAAAAAACTGAATTTTATTGGGTTATTGAACAAACAAGTCTCTAAAATCGATTCAGGTAATTAAACAGATCTAGTGCGCGATCGCGATCGCCTTAAGGTTAAGTCCAATAAAAAAGCGATCGCTTTGATTATAGATTACGTTAAACTATTGATAATCTGTAATAAGACAGGAAGTGCGACCGCCGAAGAACAGAATTTAAAATGAAACTCGATCGCATTACTAGTAATCCTAGCAAAATGAATGGACAACCTTGCATTCGTAATCTTCGCTTAACAGTACGTCGAGTAATTAATTTGATTGCTACTTATCCAGATCGTGAAGAACTATATCAAGAGTTTCCTGAATTAGAAGAAGAAGATATTCAACAGGCTTTGCTTTTTGCCTCTTTGTCTTTGGACGACCAAATTATTGAACTTCCTAATAATTATGAAACTGTTGCTTGACCAAGGATTACCTCGTTCAGCAACAAAATTCTTAGCAGATTCTGGAATTGATGCAATTCATGTTGGTAAAATTGGTTTGTGGGCTGCTGAGGATATTGAAATTATTCAAAAAGCTAGAGAAAGCAATCGTGTTGTCGTTACCTTAGATGCTGACTTTCATTCTCTACTAGCTTTAAGTAATGCTTCTTCTCCTTCTGTAATTAGAATTCGTATAGAGAGATTACGCGCCAAAGCTCTAACAAAATTACTTCTAGATGTAATTAACGAATGTCATGAAGAGTTACTAAAAGGTGTTGCCGTAACTGTTGATTCAAGACGAATTAGAATGCGCCGTTTACCTTTATTAGAAAATTCTTAAATAATAAATCGAGCGCGAAATTTTCATCAGCATAGAAAAAGCGATCGCTCTTAATAAAGCGATCGCTTGTCAAAAAATAAAGATAAAATAAATTACATCGTATTACAAAAATTCTTACCAAACCCCGCCTAGATCGACCTTTAATTTTTATTGAATAAACACGATCGCCTAAAGGTTAAGTTCAACAAAAAAAGCGATCGCGTTAGTAATGCGATCGCCTAAAGTAATTAATCTTACTTAAAAGTGTCTTTGCTTAATCAGCAAAAGCTTCTGGTTGGCGATATTCAGGAGTACCATCTTCATCTTCATCCACAGGATTAGTAGGATCGTCACCTGCTTCATCTTCATCTTCTAACAAATCGTCATCACTGTCTAAGTCGAGATAGTCAGGATCTAGATCGCCCTCACCACTAACATCATCACTTTCTACGTCAGTATTTACAGGTTCGTAGACATAAGTTGGTACTGGTGTTTGAGGATCGTCGTCAATTGCTTCTACGCTGTCAGGGATAGTATCATCATCACTATCTTTATCTTGATAATCGTATTTACCATCTCCATCACTATCGACTAAAAACAGTTCGTTGTTTTCATATTCGACTTCGATAAAGTCAGGAATTCTGTCACCATCACTATCAATTTCTTGGAAGTCATAGTTACCATCACTGTCACTGTCAAAAGGAGTTGCTGGTGGATTTTCTAAATTAGTTCCTGCTTCTATGGAGTCAAAAATACCATCACCATCACTATCATCATCTAAATAGTCTGGAGTAGTATCAGTATCCAAGTAGGTAGCAAGTTGAGAATCTGAAGTAGCATCTGGTTCGCTGTTGACAGGGAAAGAAGTTAGGTTGCTGTTACCTTTTTCAATTCTGTCAAGAATACCATCGTCATCACTATCCGTGTCGTGATAGTCATAAATATCATCATCATCAGAATTACGTGGCAAACTATATTGAGAATCTCCACCGATTCCTGCTTCTGGTGGGTTAGGAATGTTGTTACTAGCCACAGAAGTAGCAGAGGTAATTACACCTAGAGGATAGAGTTCCATTACGTCTGCGATATTATCTCCATCATCATCAAAGTCTTGATAGTCTGGTATACCGTCATCGTCATGGTCATAATCTAAAGGATTGGTAGAATTAGGAGCTGCATCAGGTTTTGTTGGACTACCATAATGCTCGTCTTGGTCTAGAATCCCGTTGTTATCGCTGTCCTCATCCTGGTGACTAGGTTTATCATCATTATCTGGGTCAGTAGGAATTTTCTTGTTAGGATCGCTAGGATCTTGCTCCATTTCATCCACATCATCGATTCCATCACCATCATCATCGGGATCTTCCACATTGACAATTCCATCATTATCGGGATCTTCATCAGGATTTAACTCATCCACATCTAAAATTCCGTTTCCATCACTATCCTCTGTGCTGGAAGTAGTCTCATAATCACCAGAATCGGGATTTGTTATTTCTTCAATATTAACTTCTTCATCGGGGGTTACATTAACTGCTTCACCACCCCAAGCCAAGTCACTGACATACATATGACGAACTTGATTCTTTTCGTTAGAATTAGGAGCAAGTTGATAGACAATTTCGACTTTGTGAGTATCTCCGAGTAAAACTGGCGCAATATTACCTTCTGGACCACGAACGCCAGTTGGTTTACCTAAAACACTTCCACCGTTGATCCAAGAATCTTCAATTACGCTTCCTTCTGGTTGGTAAAATTCGATTGGTACTGTACTACCAAAACTATTTTCTGCCGAAACAATAATATTTTCTCTGGCTTTGCCACCACCTGCTCCATCTAAGTCGGTAAGGGTAAAGTTAAGATTGCTAACGTCAGCTTTATCAGTCAACTGGGAATCATTGAAAAACTGTACAGTTAGACGATTGACTTGATTTCTTTTAGTTTTGAGGGAGAACAGGAACATATCTTCCCCATCAAAACCACCAGTCCCCCAACGAGAGTAATCAACAATTTTAGGTGAATAGGGATAAGGATCGTTATCGCTTTTTCTAGCACCACCCCAACCCCATCTTTGATCGACAGTAACTTTTACATACTTGCCAGATGGTTGATGATAATAAACACGATACAAATCATCGCGGGTGCCATTACTACCACTATCTGTTACCCAGCCATCAGGATCGGCAGCCAATACTTCTGACCAATCTAGAATACGAGCATTATCACCACCAACTTCAGGAGTGGTTTCGTTATTGTTGTTGCTACTATCATCATTAGCTGTTGCAGGTTGTACAATTAAACCTGCTGTCAAAAAAGCCATAAAGGTAAAAGCAGTAAGATTTTTTAGATTGATAAATTTAAGCATCTGAATTAACTTTCTATGTTCCCAAATAAA
>JASJEI010000402.1 GCA_030064795.1 Pleurocapsa sp. MO_226.B13
GGGGGAATTGAACGTTCCCCTGTTCGTCATCGCAAGTGACATACTCGTGGCTCTTATGTACGTGAGCGTCCAACGAACAGGATTCGTTATGTTTGAAAGAAACAATTTGTTTCCTAAGAGTTCGACAAAAGATTTTTTCTGTTTTGTATAAGAACGAAAAATTAGCCTTTCTCCCTTCCCCTTTTCCCTAGTTCCTCAATCAAATAGTAATACCAGTTCTCAAAAGTCATTGGAGACTTAGTTTTAATTCAAAAATTCAAATTAAAAATTCAAAAACTAAACACAGTAGGGGTTTGAATATTTTTAATTAATAAAAAATAATTTGCTATCTTTCTAGCTAGTTTAGAGAAATGGTATAACAATCGTCAGCCGAACAGTATTGAGCCTCACTGTTGTATCGAATCAGCACCAGAAAAGGTAAAAACACCGAGGAGGGATCGATCCTTGACTGCTCTGAAAACCACATCTAAAACTTACAGATATCGGGAAAACTTACAAGTATCTCATCCCAGACCTTTACGCTGGGTAGTTGATGCTGCTTTGCCACTGGCATTAACTCTTACTGCTGGCGTTGCTGTTTTACTGCCTACTTCTTTACCAACAGAAGGACGTTTAGCACTGTTCGCTTTTATCGTAGCTGCAATTTTGTGGTCAACAACGTCAATTAATTCTGCCTACGTAGCATTGGTAACGGTTATGCTTCTAGTTCTGACTGGTGGTGCTTCTCAAGAACAACTATTTGAGGCACTCTCTTCTGATGTCATCTGGCTCATGATTGGAGCTTTTATCTTAGGAGGAGCAGTTAAAAAAACTGGCTTGGCAGCTAGGTTAACTCAACTTGTGGTAGCGCGAGCCAGAACGGTTAGTAGTCTTTTCTGGCTGTTAACTAGCATCTTAATTCCCTTATCTTTTGTCATTCCTTCTACTTCTGGTCGTGCTGCGGTAACAATACCTGTATTTCGCAGTATTACTTCTGAAATTGAAGATAAGCAGATAACTCGTGCGATCGCTTTGTTGATACCCACTATTATCTTGGTTTCTACCATCGGGGCAATTGTTGGTGCGGGTTCTCACTTGATTGCCAATGACTTGCTCTATCAAATTACTCAGCAGCGAATTTCCTTTGCTCAATGGGCGGTTTATGGTTTACCTTTTGCGATTGCTGCCAGCTATGCTTCTTGTTGGGTAATTATGAGGCTGTTTTTGAATAAATCCCGTCTCGATCGCCGTTCACCACAACAGCAACTCCAGCAACAACCCTTATCTATTGATGAAATCAAAACTTTCGCCATCGTGCTGTTGATGGTACTGCTCTGGTTTTCTGAAAGCTGGCATGGCTATCAAATTGCCACTGTTTCCCTTGGGGGAGCTTTATTATTAACTTTGCCTAATTTTGGGGTTTTAAGTTGGCAGGAAGGAATTAAAGCTGTTTCTTGGAATCTGATTATTTTTGTGGGTGCAGCCTTGGTCTTAGGGCGATCGCTAATTGATTCTGATGCAGCACAGTGGATAATCAGCAGAATTTTTGAAATTAGTGGTATTGCCCAAACTAATTCTCAACTTTTGATTATCTTATTACTGGCATTAATTTCTCTCACCTCTCACCTATACATGACTTCCCATACAGCTAGAGCAGCAGCTTTAGTTCCTCCAATGTTGTACTTAGCGAGTAGTTTGCAACTTAATCCAGTGGCCGTTTTATTCCTGAGTACTTTGGGTATGGATTATTGTCTGACTTTCCCCGTCAGTTCCAAGGCTCTATTAATCTTCTGTGAACTTGACAGCAAAACTTATCAGCCAGTAGATTTACTTCGTCTGAGTTCGGTTTTGCTTTTAGTTCATTTGGGGCTGATTATCTTATTTTACTTTGGCTACTGGCGTTGGATTGGACTGGCATTATGAAATTACGACAAAAACTTTTATCTACCTTTGGCGGTTTGGCAGTACTAGCTTTACTAAATGCTGGAGTAACGGTATGGGCGATCTTTAATTGGCAAGGCAGTAATCGGGAACTCAACCATCATTATCAACGTAGTTTACTCGTCAAAGAACTAAAAATGCGAGTTATTATAGCCTCTCAAGCAGTTCGAGAAGCGATCGCTACAGGAGAACCTAATGCGCGAAGTCAATTTGAGCAGGATCTTGCTCCCGTGGAGCAGTATTTTCAGGATTGGTTAAAATTGGCACACAATGAAGCAGAGAGAAAGCAGGTGCAACAATTAAAAAACGCCTATCTTGTCTTGCTAAGTGACTCAGAAGAAATTTTTCAGCTTGTGGCAGAGGGACGTAAATTTGAGGCCTTAGAGTTAAGAAGAGAAAAACTGCAAAACACTAGTTTTCCTTTATTTGAAGAACTAAGCGATCGCGCTATCAACTCTGACCAGCAGTATCGCCAAAAAATTCTAGCAAAAGTAAGCCAGAGCCAATCAAAAGCAGAATTAGTTTTGATACTAGCAGCTTTTGGCACAATTTCCTTAACCTTACTCCTGATTGCCTATCTTAATTCTGACTTGTTTACTCCTCTGAGGGAAGTAAAGCAAGCTATGGATAATTTTGCTCAAGGCGATCGCCAAATTTCTTTAGATGCCGAAAGAGGTGATGAAATTGGTTCGGTCAATCGTGCCTTTAATTATCTGGTGGAATCGGTACAAAAACGAGAAAAACTGTTAGAATCGGCAGCTTTAGAAACCAGCAACAGCAAACCCCTTGACGATCGCTCGGCAATTACCAATGTTCCCTCACGATTGCTCGTACACAAGTTATTAAATCAAATGGAGATGCAACTGGCCCTATTAGATAACAGTAATGGTAAAACAGCCAATAAACAGACGATCGTCAGTCAAATAAAACAACTTTTGCATACAGTCACCCATTTAACGGAGTTTGGTTTTCCTTTAGACCTGAATCTAACACAGACTGACATTCGAGCCTTACTATACGAAGTGTTCATAAGTGTTCGGGAAGAACTGATCGCTCGCAGTATCAGTATAGAATTAGAAATCTCACCACAAGTCAAAGAAGCAGTTGTGGATCGACTCAAACTGCGTGAAGCATTGAAACAATTAGTAGATAATGCCTTAGAAGCACTTCCAGAAACTGGCGGTCGTATTGGTATTTTTGCTAGCGTTTCTGCTAATAGTACTGAATTATTGCTTGAAGTAACTGATAACGGTACGGGAATCAAACAATCTTTGCTCGATCTCGTTTTTAATGATGAAGAAATACTTGCAGAAGTAGGATCGACTCAATCTCCGATGGGACTCAAGCTAACTAAAGCGATCGTCAAACAACATGGGGGAGAATTGCTCTTTAAAAGCAAACAAGGTAAAGGTACTCAAGTTCAAATCAAGTTACCCGTGCTGACCAAACAGCAATTATCTCTCTCTATCTAGTTTTGAGAATTGGGATTACTTTTAAAAGTTAGATATATTCACAAGTTTCTCAAGTTTTCTAACTAGGATGATTTCAAATTTATCAATTCTCAAAATTATCCGTAAGAATGAGAGAAGAAGAGACTCTGCTGTTATTACTGGTTTTATTGGTAGGAGTAACGATTATT
This sequence comes from Pleurocapsa sp. MO_226.B13, assembly GCA_030064795.1. The sequence continues at coordinate 3,560 of JASJEI010000402.1, forward strand.
CTCAGTATTTTAATCAAAGCTGGTTTGGAAAGAATTGGTCTTCCACCTTTGGTTGGCTATTTACTCTTGGGTGTCACTGTAGGCTTAATTAATAACCAGATCTACTTTCTTTCGCCCTCAGTCAGAGAACTTTATGCTTTTTTGGCCGAATTGGGCATTATCTCTTTGTTATTTCGGGTGGGTTTGGAAAGTAATCTGGCGGGATTAATTCGGCAACTACCCAGGGCCAGTTTTATTTTGCTCGGAAACCTCGCTTGTAGTGGCATTCTGGGTTTTTTGGCTGCCTCTAAGCTGCTTCAGCTAGAATTGATTCCCAGTCTGTTTATCAGTATTGCTTTGATGGCTACTAGTGTTGGCATCTCCGTCAGCGTCTGGCAAGAAGCCAAGGCTCTAAATACAGATAATGGAGAATTATTAATCGATATTGCGGAAATGGACGATATTGTCGCGATCGCTCTTATGTCTCTATTTTTTGCCATGATTCCAGTTCTCAATGGCGATGTAGAAGCTAATTTTTTGCCTGTATTTATGAGGACAATTGTCCCATTTTTACTCAAGGTTACTATTTTTAGTACATTTTGCCTAATTTTATTCCGCTATCTCGAAAAACCAATGACACGCTGGTTTGAGAGACTCGAACCAGCACCAGATCCGATGTTGATGGTGGCGGGAACGGCTTTTATTATTGCTGCTTTGGCAGGATTGATGGGGTTTTCGGTGGCAGTAGGAGCATTTTTTGCAGGACTGGCTTTTTGTCGCGATCCCGATGCGGTTAATTTTGATGCTTCTTTTGGCACATTGTATGATTTTTTTGTCCCTTTCTTTTTTATTTATATCGGCTTGCAGTTGGAGATTAAATCCTTTGACACCAGCTTGAATCTAGTCATGATTTTGCTTATTGTGGCAGTTGTGGGCAAGGTAATTGGAACGGGATTACCTGCTGTTCTTACCACAGATAAAGCAAGTGCATTATTATTAAGTATCAGTATGATTCCCCGTGCTGAAATTGCGATGGTAATTATGGAAAGAGGCAGACAACTAGGAGACTGGGCAGTATCGCCACAAATTTTTACTAGTATAATCATAGTTTCGGCAATAACTTGTATCGCTTCTCCGCTGTTGTTACGTCCACTGCTACAAAAATCCTTCGCCCACTAAACATCACAAATTCCTCAAATTTTGTTTTTAGGATTTTAGGATAATTTTTAGATGATTATTCAGGGGATAAAACATTGATACCAATAATTGCTTTGCTCATTGGAGCGAGTTTGGGACTGTTCTATTTTGGTGGTTTGTGGCTGACAGTACAACAACTACCAGCTAGCAAACATCCTTACCGATTGATATTCTTTAGTTTTATATTTAGATTGGGAGTCACCCTGTTTATTTTGTCTTTAATCCTTAGTCGCAATAGCATACATAGCATAATCCCTTTATTAATTTGCTGTTTGGGATTTTTAGCGGTGAGAACAATAATGATTTTGTCAATACAACCGCGTTCGAGAATTAGTAGTTAAAGATGAGTTGACAATCTATGAATTTAACTCCAGATCGAATCATATTCTGGCAGAAGGGGTTCTTTACCCTCAATGCCACCTTAGTCTTTACTTGGCTGATAATGGCGTTACTTGTTTTTGGTTCTTGGCTAATTACCCGCAAATTATCAGCATCTACTCATCTTTCTCCAGGACAAAATCTGCTAGAGGTATTGTTATTGGGAATAGGAGAACAAATAAAAGAAATCAGCCAACAAGAACCCAAACCCTATATTCCTTTTATCGGAACTCTATTTATCTTTATCGCCGTTTCCAATCTACTCACGATCTTTCCTGGCTATCAACCACCTACAGGTTCTCTTTCAACCACTGCTGCCCTGGCAATCTGTGTCTTTTTTGCTATCCCTATTTATGGCATCAAAAAACAAGGCTTGATAGATTACTTTAAAAAATGTTATCTACAGCCCACTCCTTTTATGCTGCCTTTTAATATTATTGGTAGATTCTCTAATATTATTTCTCTATCCGTTCGTCTATTTGGCAACGTAATGAGTGGCACGATGATTGTAGCCATCTTGCTGTCGATCGCTCCTTTGTTTTTCCCCATTATCATGCAGGCAATGGGACTATTGACAGGATTAATCCAGGCTTATATTTTTGCCATCTTAGCTATGGTATTTATCGCAGCAGCCACTACCGACTCATAACTATTAATTACTAACCACCAACTACTAATTAATTCATGGATAATCTCGCACTGATTGCAATGGCATCTATCTTTACCGCAGGCTTAACAATTGCCCTAGGTTCGATCGCCCCAGCCCTCGGAGAAGGAAAAGCCCTGGCACAAGCATTAAGCGCGATCGCTCAACAGCCAGATCTCGCTAAAGATCTTACCCGCACTCTCTTTGTCGGTATGGCTTTAGTAGAATCGACGGCTATTTATTGTTTCGTGATCACTTTAATTTTAATTTTTGCTAATCCTTTCTGGGCATACTTTATCGAGAAAGCAGGAGGATGAAGATGGTTAGTTGTTAGTTGTTGGTGACAAATAAAAATAAGCAACTGAGTACCGATTATTAATGCCCAACTCCGAACTCCGAACTCCGAACTCCGAACTCCGAACTCCGAACTCCGAACTCCAAACTAAATCATGCTTATCGATCCTTTTGTTGTTGTTGCCCAGATTATTAATTTTCTGATTCTGGTAGCATTATTGAAGCGTTTTTTATATAAACCGATTACCGAAGCAATGGAGGCGCGATCGCAAAGAATCGAACGTCAGCTAACAGCAGCAGCCAGTAAGGAGAAAGATGCAGAAGCAGAAAAAGAGCTATATCAGCAAAAGCAACAGGAATTAGCCGCAAAAAAGCAAGAATGGCTCGATCTAGCCCAACAAGAAGTCAACTCGGAGAAAGAACGCTTGACTCAGGCTGCGATCGCCGAAGTAAATTTACTACGAGAGCAATGGTATCAAGATTTTAATCGAGATCGACAAAAACTTGCCCGTGAAATTCGCGATCGCCTCGCTCATCAGGTTACTCTAGCAACTCGCAAGGTTTTAGCAGATCTAGCCAACACTAATTTAGAAGCGCAAATTGTGGAAATGTCCATCGAGCGTCTCTACAATCTTGATGATTCTCAACTACAAGCAATTCGCAATACACCCCTTTCTAATCCTTCTCATATAATTACTATCCGCAGTTCTTTTTCCATTCCCGACGAAAAACGCGATCGCCTAATTGCTGCGATTCACCAACAAATTGCTACTAATGCAGAGATCCAGTTTGAGATCGCAGAAGATTTAATTTGTGGCATGGAATTACGCGATCGCGGTTATAAGATTTCTTGGCATCTAGAAAAATATTTGAGCGAGTTGGAAACAGAAATAGCTAAAGTTTTTGCCGAAAATAATTATTAATTATTTCCCTCGGTGAACAGTACCCTCCCCCAGGCGACGCGGACTTTTTTGGGCGCGACTCCCGAATTTACTTCGGGAGCTTGTGTCGCCCGTGAAACGACAGGGCTTGCGTTCACTTCGTCAAAGATCGACTAAGAACAAGTGGATGCTCTTGCCTCAGCACCGTTACAAGCAAAGGTTGCTGAATCTTCTAAAACTGTATAAATCTCCCAATCATCACCGTCGGGATCTGTCGTCCAAATTTTATCTTGTAAAGCATAACAGCAAGTTGTTTGGGGTTCACTCTTAACTGTTAGGTTGGCTTGTTTAAGGCGATCGCGATCTTTAGTAACTCGTTCTGAGGATTCTACTTCAATTCCTAAATGGTTTAACTTGCCAGTAGCAGAAGCATTTTCAAACAAGACTAACTTGAGGGGAGGATCGACAATTGCAAAGTTGGCATACCCC
>JASJEI010000395.1 GCA_030064795.1 Pleurocapsa sp. MO_226.B13
TCTGACATTGTTCGAGTAATTTTTCTAATAATAGATGTTCAGTTTGACCACTCAGGAGGCGACTGCGAAATTCGCAGAGTACGCTATGGTCAAAACCTGAATCAGTTAGTTCCAGTCCCAATAGATATTTCCAATCAATACGCGAGCGTACCGATTCTGCTGCTTGTCGGTCAGAGAGATTTTCTCGAAATTGCATTAAAGTAATTAATGCTAGTCTCCAAGGCGGTACGGCAGGTTGTCCTGTATGTGAAAAGAGATGGACAAAATCGGCATCGCTAAAAATTACTCCCAGTACATCACGAAAGGTTAGATAAGGATTACCTTTGGCAAAAGCTGCCTTCGCCACACGAACTGTTTCAGAAGGAACTGGTGCAATCGGTTCTGGGCTCACAGACATGATACGTCGCTCCTGATATCGACTTGTGTGTACACGGTAGCAATAATATCGGGGGAGTCTACCACAACATCGGGCAACCGAAGCAGGCGTTGAAATACTATGAGCAAGCCTTGCCCATCCGTCGGGAAGTGGGCGATCGCGCGGGAGAAGCTACCACTCTCAATAATATCGGGGCAGTCTACCGAGATACTAACCAACCATCTAAAGCAATTGATAATTGGGAGCAACCGTTAACAATTACTCTAGAAATGCGCAGTGGTTTGCTACGAGAAAATCGAAAAGACTTTTTGGAGGCTGAAAGAGGAACTGCGATCGCTCTTACGGATATTCTCATCAAGCAAAAACAATATGACAAAGCCTTTGAATGGATCAACTTAGCGACTACCGCCGATCTCGCTGATTACAACCGCTTAATTGATGCTCAAGTAGCCAACCCCGAAGCGCAAAAAGCCATTAACGACTGGACAGCCAAAAATCAGCAACTTGAATTCCTGCGTCAGCAATTACAAGACGAATTTTCAGAAGAAACAGCAAGACAAATGCGGGAATTGGAGGAACAAGTCAATCAACAAGCTGAAGATATTGCCAATTCTTTTCCTGAAGTAGCAGAATTGTTTGAAACCCAACCCACCGATATTACTCAACTGAGAAATAATATTCCTCAAGACACCCTGGTTATTCAACCTGTCTTACTCACTGGGATAACAAATGTCCCCAATACTGTCGCCTTTTTCCTGTTAACCCAAGACACCCTCGAAGTCATCCAAAGCGACATTAATCCTAAAAAATTTAATCAATTACTCGATCGATATTTAAACCAACTCGAAGACTACCAAAACCCAGACGTTTTCGCCAGCAGCACCCAACTCTACGATATCTTGATTCGTCCCCTTGAAGCCCAAATTGAGGAAAAATTCCCCAAACATCTCGCCATCATTGCTACGGGAAAACTGCGCTATCTTCCTTTTGAAACCCTTTATAACGAACAAACCGAACAATTTCTGATTCAAAAATATCCTATCCACTATCTAACTAACATTTCCAGCCGTTCTCTTAATCCTTCTGCTAATTCCACTTCATCCCTAAAAGCCCTATCCTTAGCTAATCCCCAACCCACCCAAGTCGATCTTAAGGGAACCGAAGCCGAAGCCCAGCATCTTGAGAACAACTTCCCAGGAAGCGAAGCCTATATTGGTTCTGAAGCCACCCTCGACACCTTCATAACCCAAGCACCACGTTTTCTTATCCTTCACCTGGGAACTCACGGCTGTTTTAATCTCGGTGGCTGTCCTAATTTTGGCATGGAAGCCAATACTATACTCTTTGCCAATAACGAACAATACGACATTGCTGATGCTGCTCTTTTGGGACTACAAAACACAGAACTGATTACCCTCGGTGCTTGTCAAACTGCCAAGGAAGCCAACGCTGACGGACAGGAAATTTCTGGACTTGCCTATATCTTTGAACGGGCAGGGGCTAAAAGCGTCATCGCTAGTCTCTGGAATGCAGAAGATAATACCAGTTCAGAGATTATGACGCAGTTTTATGATAACCTCCAGCAAGGCATGAGTAAAACTGAAGCGATGCGCCAAGCCAAACTAAGTCAAATTGACAGCCATCCTTGGTTTTGGTCGCCCTTTATTCTGATTGGTGACGCAGGTAAGTAGATATAGCTAGATTTGCTTAAATGTAGTTTGATGAAAAAACAATTAGACTGACAGTAATATTACAAAAAAGTATCAAAAACGAAAGCTTGGTTGAGAAAAACTTTAAGGACTAAGTAGACAGACATAAATAACCTGAAGTATGTAACAAAATGTAAATTTGCTTCAACTTAATATCAATCAAAGGATTAAATCTACTTGACAAAAGTAAACATAGTTGAGTTTAATTATCCCGACCTACTTAATTCCCTGTAATTCATCAATAAAAGTAACTTTTTACTTAGAATTTGTCACATATAAGCGACAAAATAACAGTAAGATTGTTATATGGAAAGCCGACCATGGGAAATTAAAAAGTACGTTACAGCAGACGGAGACTGTCCTTTCGATGAATGGTTCAATAAGCTCGATTCAAACTTACAAGCTAGGATTGATGTCCGACTCGACCGAGTGCGTCTGGGCAATTTTGGAGACAGAAAAAGTTTAGAAGGAGGAATTTTCGAGCTTCGGTTTCAGTTTGGGGCAGGTTATCGCATCTATTTTGGACTGAAAGGAAACCAGATAGTACTTTTGCTGGTTGGTGGCTCAAAGAAAACTCAGAAGAAAGATATCAAAATAGCACGCCGTCTTTGGAAAGAATATCAACAAGAATAAGGAGAAATTAATTTATGCCCACTAAAGATTACCAGACAGATTTACTGAAGCGACTAGCCAATCGCGAATACGCAGCACAGTATTTAAAAGCAGCATTTGATGAAACTCTCGCTGATGGGAACAAAGTAGCTTTTTTATTGGCTTTGAAAAATGTAGTTGATGCAACTGGGGCGATACAAACAGTAGCAAATGAAGCTAAGATTTCGCGTCAGCATTTATATCGGATGCTGAGTGAGGAAGGAAATCCAACTCTAGAAACTTTGACTTCTGTACTTCAAGCAGTAGGAATGACTATTGATTTCAAACCTTTGGTTAGCAAGTAATAGATCCCCCCTCTCCCCCCTGACAAAAGGGGGGAATAGCAAAGTCTCCCTTATCAAGGGGGATTTATGGGATCGATCCTTCAATGCGATCGCGCACTGCCTCAAAATTATGTAACACTTCATCATTAGTAAATCGAATCACTTTTAAACCATAACCTTCCAGAATGCGAGTTCTTTCAGCATCGTAAGCCCGTCCTGCTTCGGTAAAATGAGAATCGCCATCAACTTCAATTACTAATTTCAGAGCAGCACAATAAAAATCTACAATAAATGATGCGATCGGTCGTTGTCTCAATACCCTAAACTTAAAATTTCTCAAATAGTCATACCAGAGTTTTTTCTCGGCTGGGGTCATGTTCTTCCGCAACTCTCTAGCTTTGGCTACTAAGTCAGGATTGTAGGGAAGATGGAAGTTGTTAAAATTGCGATCGCGATTGCTCATGACTAATGGATTGTAAGCAACTAGGTACATATAATTTCTCTGTGGGATGGACAATGCTATTCGATCCACCCTCGCCCCCCTTTGTAAGGGGGGAATCGGAAAAGTCCCCCTTAATAAGGGGGATTTAGGGGGATCTACTTATCTTCAAGCGCAATTTCTTCGCTAACTGGTTCTGATTGGGTTAGATTAACTGGAATTTTCGATACTGGTTCGCTTTGGTTGTCTGTAGCGATATTGGTTGCCGTTAATTGTTTTGATTGTTCTGTTTTAATTTCAAACTTGGCAGCTATTTTATCTCGTTGATTGATTAGGTAAATACTAATAATAGTTAAAAATACCCCCAAAGATTGAATCTCACTTAACTCTTCTGAAAGAAGGATCGTGCCAAACAGCAGGGCAAAAATGGGAGTCAAGAAGGTTAAAGCACTAAGACTGGTAAGATTGCCCTTAGAGGCTAGATAAAAGAAGATTCCATAGGCGATCGCGCTACCAAAAACTGTGGCATATCCCAAAGCCAACCACCTTTCTACCGAAAGATAATTCCATTGTTGCGATTCCTGTAACCAAGATAGACCAAACAAAGGCAGTCCACCCAAAATCATATGCCAACCTGTTGCCACTACAGGATCGCTATAACGACTGATATAAGGCATCATTACTGTACCTACAGCCATAGATAAAGAAGCCAGAAACATCAACCACTCGCCGTTTTCAAATAACGCCAGCCAGTTCAGATTTACTGCATCTAAATTTCCAGCAAAGATGCTGTAGATCCAGGGATCTGGCAAGCCAATTAAACTAATACCTAATAAGCCGATACCTAGCCCCAACCAACCCCAAAGACCAATAATTTCGCCGAACAACAAGCTAGATAACAAAGCAACTGCTAGAGGTTGAGAATCAATCATCACCGAACCCAATCCCGCCCCCGTCTTGACAATTCCCAGGGCTAAAAAACCTTGAAACATCGCCCCGTCTACTATGGCGAAAGCCAAAATCCACAACCAGGCTCGAACAGTTTTGGGTTGGGGTAATTTTAAAATAGCTGCCACCAACAAGACTAAAATTCCTGCGGGGACAAGACGTACTCCAGCCATGAAAAAAGGTGTCGTGTAGGGAATAACACCTTTCATGGCTACCATTGCTGTTCCCCAAAGGAAAAAGGGGGCAATCAGGAGTAAAGCTTTAGAAAAGGATGGATTGGAATTGGAACTAACTTGCATTCTTGATTCGAGATTACAAACTGCTTGTATATGAGTTTACTTAATTTCCAGAAAATTTGTATTTTTATTAAGCAAATTAATTTAAACCAAGAAAACTTTTGTTCAACTTCTGCCTTCTCAGTTTAAAAAGCCTTATACCCCATACTTGCTAGTGGCTGTATTACTTTACCTAAGTTAATATTGCGTCAGGTCTTGTTAGGATTATCGCCATGGAATCAAAGAGTTTTGGTATTTTTAAATTAAAAATTACTACTACAACAATTGCCGTTTTAGGTTCGATCTGCGGTGGCAATAATGTTCGGGCGCAGGTAGTTAGCGATCGCACAACCAATACTCAGGTTCAAGTTAATAATGATATCTCTCAGATTACGGGAGGCATTCAAGCTGGCAATAATCTTTTCCAT
>JASJEI010000396.1 GCA_030064795.1 Pleurocapsa sp. MO_226.B13
CAGAGGTTATTGCCCGCCGACCGCCCCAATTGTGAGGGGTAAGCGTGTCAAAGTCCCCAAATTCGTAGGGGCGGTCGGCGAAGGCTGACCAACTTTGACCAGGTTTTCTCTCGGGGCTGCTTGAGCGCGTTTGACTCTAGCTTGATTTGCTTCAACTGCTTGTTCTTGTTCCTCAACTGTTACTTGTACTTCTTCCAATTGATCCTTGGAAAGAGCTCCTTTGGTAGCAGTAGCCTGATATCGCTTTAGCTTTGACCTAGCTGCATTTAAGGAAGCTTGAGCTGCTCTTAAGTTAGCCTTAGCTTCTTCAACTTCAGTAGCAGTAGTAATTTGTTTATCTTGATATTCTCGACGGCGACGGTTCAGTTCGGCTTTGGCAGAGGCAATAATACGATTGCTGCGATCGGTTTCTGCGAGAATACGATAGTCGTGAGCGGTAATTTGGGCTTGAATTCGTTTTAGTTGTAAGGTTGCTTGCTGGATATTGCTTTCTAGTTGGCTTTTTTGAGTTTCCAGGCGCGAGTTGTCGATAGTAGCTATAATATCGCCTTTTTTAACCTTTTGGTTGCCTTTAACAGCAATTTCAACCACTGTTCCTTCTGTTTCTGCTTGTACAATTCTTAATTCGCCAGCAGGTCGAACTTTTGCCTGTGCCTTGACTGTAATATTATAGGGAGTAAAAGCAGACAGGGCGATCGCAATTCCCACCGAACCTACTAAAAACAAACTGCCCAATCTCGTCCAGCGATCGATTGAAGGCATAAAATCGTTAGCTTCAACTACTGGTAAAAAATTATGTTGAGTAGGAATAATTGCCCCAGGAGAGTCAGCAACAGTTATAGCTGTAGACTCAGTTTCTGGGGGTGTTGTATCGAGAGTATTTTTCTCAATTCGCTCTGGTTTAGTATCCTCTAGACAGGGGTCGGATGTATTTCTGCCACCATTAAAAATCTCTTCAACTCCAGCATCAATATCCCTTGGTACAATAGTGGTATCTGTTTTTTTATAACCCAAGGCAGCTAACTTTAAGGGAATATTTTGATAATTTTGAGTTGATTGCTGATGAGAATCGCCTATAATTTTTACATAACTATATAGTTTCCCAACTAAATAAATAATTAATTCCTCAAATTCTCGATGACAGATATCAGTAATTCGTCTGGGACTATAACCGCAAAGTAAACCCCTAAGAATAGCTTTTTCTATAACAGATAATGGCTGTGGTGTAACGGTTTGAATTGCCTGATAGATTCCAACCAAATCCCAGCTGGAAGCCGCTTCGGAGAATAAACTTTCCCAATCATCCCGATCGTTATGGCAAGATTTTTTTATTTGAGTCATAGCTACGCCACCAAAAATCGTAAATGTTCCCCTGGTAGATAATCTAACTCTCGGCGATCGCCCTGTAGTTTGACTTCCCCCTCTTCTAGCATCACAATCCAGTCAGCCTTGCTAATTACAGGAGGACGATGGCTAATGATAATGGTGGTTTTTCCCCGTCGTGAAGCTAATAAATTTTCTAATACTTCTTCTTCACTAATCGGGTCGAGTGCGCCTGTAGATTCATCTAAAATTAGAATTGGAGGGTCATTGACGATCGCTCTAGCTAGTGCTAATCTCTGTCTCTGTCCTCCAGAAAGATTAGAACCAAATTCCCCTAAGATCGTTAAATATTTTTCGGGTAGTTTACTGATAAATTCATCTGCACCAGTAATCTTACAGGCGCGAACAATATCTTCAAAAGTTAGATGAGGCGAACCTAAAAGGAAATTTTCTCTAATAGAACGACTCCAGAAGTGAGCCTCTTGGGGTACTAAAACTACCTGTTGTCTGAGACAATCTAAAGCTAAATCTTGTTGATTATACAAGCCAAAGCGAATGTTACCTGACTGGGGCAAATATAAGTTAGCGATCAGTTTGGCCAGGGTACTTTTACCACAGCCAGACTTGCCAATTAGGGCGACTACTTTGCCCCCTGGAATGGTGAGGTTAAAGTCTTTTAATAAGTCTACCCTACCTGCATGATGATAGTTAAGATTAGTACAAACAATATCGGTATTACTTTTAATTTGCGACCAAGGTTTTTGGACATCATCTGGTGTTTCTGGAGTAGCATCAATAACTTCTGTCAGACGTTGAGTAGCAGTTTTAGCACGGGCGAATTCATCGACAAAGCCAATGGCGCTCTTCACAAAAGTGGTAAAATTATCATTCATGCTGTTAAATGCCAGTAGCATTCCAATGGTTAATTCTTCACTAATCACTAAACTGCTACCTACCCACAGCAAGGTAATAGTACCAATACTGGAAACTAAGTTAGAGAAAATATTATTGATGAAACTAATCTGAAGCGTCCGAAAGCTAAAGTTAGCCTGACGACTGAAACGGCTTTGAAATTCTTCCCAAAATTGGGGCGCCGCCGTAGTAGTCTTAAGAGTAATCGCACCTTTAAAAGTTTCCACTAAAACCCCTTGGTTTTCCGAAGACAAGACTAAGACATTGCGAATCTTTTGTTGAAGAGTAGGTAAAAATACTACTGTTGAGAGAGTCATTAAAATCGCGAGCACAGCTGCTACAATCGTCAATTGAACGCTGTAAAACAACATCACCCCTACTGAAATCAGAGCGATAAAAAATTGACTTGGTAAACTAACCACAGCTTGAGAAACTAACTGATTGATTTAGAGTAGTTCCTTGTTGTCCGGTTCCTACCTTTTCTCGGATACTACTGATAGTAAAGACGCGACCATAATGTTTGGTAATGGAAGCCAGACAAGCAGCGCCACAGTCTTCTTCACTGTGTTGTCTAACCAGATGGTATTTCATTGGTTAATATTTCCTAGTTGATAGTTGAGGATAATTCAGGTAAATTCAGGTAACTTAAATATTGAAGCTTGGTTTCGTCGTAACTTAGCATTAATAACTGCCTGAGTAATTAAGTCGGTCATTTTCATTTGGTCAATTTGTGACATAGTTTTTCTCCTTGAATTCAATTGAGAAAATGACTCAGCCTCTATTAAACAAGCTGAGTATTGAGTATTCACTATTGGATTTGCTGTATAAATTAATCAGAAAATTGGTATTATCCCACTGCTTGCTCAGAAAAATATTCACCGCTCTTTTCTAATGTGCTATTAACCTTTGGAGGTTCTAATACTAAAATTGAAGGAATGTATTCTGGTATTGCTAACCTTAGCAATCCATAGCCAATACCCGCTAATCCAGTCATTAAACCGGGAGCCTCTAATCCCGAAGGTACGCTACAAAGCCAGCCATTTTTATTAATACTTTCAAGGACGATTCCTGCAAAACGTTTAACTTGTTTTTTCCATTGGGGATCGTCTAAGGTTAAACTGGCTTGCAACAACAATTCTAAGTTACCTAGATCGCCATGACAAAGAGAGTGATTCGTACCAAATCCTTTAGCTATGGTAGTTTTCAGGGCTGTATCAATCTCGGCACGGATTTTGGGATTATCAAGCTGGGAAAGACTCCGCAAGCGAGCTAAACCAATCCCTGGAGCCCCATGACACCGAGCACACCGACAAGAACCAGACCGTTTTCTCCTTTCTTCTAGTACTGTATTGGTAAAATGACGTAAATCTAACCAATTTCCCGCTTCGGGGAGGAATTGGCTTCGCTCGTACTCAATAGCCGCTAAAGCTGTAGTTGCAAAACGTTGCTCCCCTGTCACTGCTGCCAATTCTAGCAATGACGATGCTATTCCAGCTGCACCATGAGAAAAACCTGTCAGTGGTTGTTTTGATTCAAACATCTCCTTTTTCCAAATCCAACCAATACCATGGGCCATCATTTCCGCACGGGCGATGAGTAGATCGCCACATTTAATTGCGACATTAAGAGTATCATTGGCAGGTTTACATCTATACAGAGCTAGCAAACTGCTAATACATCCAGCAGCACCACTGATAATGCCAAACTGTGTATCTTGTTCAATTAAATCGGGAAGATATTCAACTACCTTTTCCGCTTCAGTCAGTAGATCTGGTTGATTCCACAACACTGCTAGATGGGTTAAGGTATAAATAATTCCTCCCCAGCCACCAAAAGCTCCAATCCGTTTGAAGTCCGATCTAAACTCCTCTATTTGAGAACGGACAGTGATTAATGCTGCTCGTGCCAGATTAGTGTAACTTTCTTCTTCAGTAACTGCACCCAGATAAGCTAAAAACAGTATGATCCCAGGTAAACCATCATATAAATCAAAGTTTAAAGATACGAGGAACCATTGAGGCTTAGGCTCATCTGAAAAACTCAACCCAATCCAAGATGCATCTTCTTCGCCACGTATTGCTAAAAAATCTAGGCGATCGCCGATAGCACGGGCAGCAGCTATTAGTTGCTCGCGGTCTACAATAGTCTGAGGCTCTAAAATCGGATAGCTGGGAAAATTAACTTCATCTAAACCTAAGTGTACTGTTGCTAAAGAAGCACGGATAAACCACAGTTGTTGTGCCATATCTAGATCGCCCAACTGCTGGAGACGACGATATACCATATCAAGACTAGTAGTAAACCAAATTAGTTTTGACAGGTTAAATAAGAATTTGGGAGAATCAATTCATTAATCCGAGTTGAGTCATGACAGCTAAATACACAGTCAATCTATCAGAATCAGAAATTCAACAATTACAAGAAATTACCTCAAAAGGAAAAACCGCTGTTAGAAAGGTAAAAAGAGCGCAAATGCTTCTACTGGCGAACTGTCGGGCATCCAGATGAGAAGATAGCCATGATGTTAAAGGTAGGAGAATCTACAGTACATCGAACCAGACAAAAATGTGTTGAATTAGGGTTAGATTCTGCCCAAAAAGAGCGTCCGCGTCGAGGCAGAAAAGTCAAATTAGATGGTCAAGCTGAAGCTTTTTTGGTCGCGACAGCTTGTAGTGAAGCACCCCAAGGAAGACAATCATGGACAATGCAATTATTAGCCGACCGCTTGGTGGAATGAAATTTAGTTGAAAGTATTAGTGATGAAACAGTACGTTTGAGACTAAAAAAAACGTCATTAAACTGCGGAAGGCAGTCGGACGGCGCACAGCTTGAGGTAACCTCAAGCTTGCGTCCCGACCTTGGTTAAA
>JASJEI010000397.1 GCA_030064795.1 Pleurocapsa sp. MO_226.B13
TTCCTATCCCTTCAATTATCCGATAATCTATAACTTTGACTCCTGATCAATTTAGCAATTGAGTCATTAGATAAAGTTCGGAATTTGATGCCATCTTATTTGAATTGATAAATATAAGCGTTTATCTAAATAACAGTCAACCTGGTTGATCTGCAAAAATCAAGCCTAGTATAGCTTCTATTTCGCGCTCGCCTTCTTTCTCCCCCAAAATTTTTATTGATTTTACACAGTAAGTTCGGTAGAACCACACATCTCTATCTCGATCTTGCTCTTTTCTTTTTGTAGGAGAGGGGTTGTAAGAGAGGTCAAAAAATATACTCAAACTATCTTGAATTTAGCCTCTTCAATCAAAAAAGCGATCGCCTTACCCAAAGAACATCATTTATAATTAAATTCATCACCTAAATCATCATCAACATGATTAATACTAAAGATTTAGCTTTAAATTACATTACTAATGAGGCGGGAGAAAAAACCGCAGTTATTTTGCCTATTGCTCAATTTGAGCAGCTACTAGAAGATATAGAAGACTTGGCAACTGTGGCAGAAAGACGAGATGAACCAACTACTAGCCACGCAGATTTAATTGCTGAGTTAAAACAAGATGACCTCATATAAAATTGAATGGAAACAATCGGCGAAGAAAGAACTCAAAAAGTTAGATAAACAAGTTATTGCTAGAATTTTGCAAGCAGTAGAGAATTTAGCCGATAATCCCTATCCATCAAATAGTAAAAAATTAATTGGTAGTGACGCTGTTTATCGTATTCGTGTAGGCAATTATCGCATCATCTACAATATTCAATCATCTGTATTGACAATCGAGGTTATTAAAATTGGTCATCGTCGAGAAATCTATCGGAAACGATAATTAATTTCGTTCAGTTGCCTTTAATTGCGATCGCCTTTTTTCACTCTTCCATCTCTCTCAAAAGATCGAGCAACTCTTTCACATCAACAACCATATCTCCATCCTTTTGACGCATTTCTCCACGGGGAGATGGACAACCAAGACAGCCATATTTAAAACCCATGCCTCTGGCAAGATTGGCAAATTCTCGACCGACATAAGCCCCAAATAACTCTAAAATAATTGGTCGATCGGCAAAAATGAGATTAGTTAAACCAGCACCATGAGGGGCAACAATTACTTTTGCTTGGGCGAATAATTTTACTTGTTCGATATAGCTCATTTCCTCTAAGACATAAGTTACAAAACCCAATGGTTTTAACGCCTCAATTATTTCATTTTCATTACTAATTCTGCGTCCTAATGCCTTGCGTCGGGAAATAAATACTTGAGGAGAGAAAGCAGAGCAATCGCTTTCTAGTTTAGGAATGTTACTCAGCATTTGTTGTTTCAACCACTGGCAAGCAGTAACAGAAATTTCCCCGTGTATCTCGTTATAGGAACGGCGAAAAGAAGGGATAATCAGCTTATTTACAATCCGTCTAAAATCCCGCCAAATAATCAGATCGTTGTCTTCATACCCCAATAGTTTAAGAGAATCTCGCTGCCAAGTTCGCAAGTTACAATCGACAATTAGTTTGGGTTTTATTCCAGTTTGCTTTTGATAGTATTCTACTCCTTCAAGTTGAGTTAAAGTATCTACCGTCCAGTGCCAAAAATTATTACTCCAAGGATTAGTTAGGATACAAGCAATTTCTATAGGTTTGCGTCGATCTTTTTTGCCAAATTGAGCAGCGAGGATCGTTTTAAAGGAGACATTTTTAGCAACATGAGCCTCGATAGAAGTAAATTTAGGAAGAGTGGTTTCTAAAATTAGGTTACGATCGCGATCGAATGCTACGGGATAATTACCAATTATTTCAGCCTCTTCTATTTCGCAGACAAAGGGCTTAACTATTTTTTCTCTCATGGGATAGATTTGGCTAGCAATGCGGTCGGGGATAGGTTTTGGTGTATAAAAAACACCAAATTCTACTATTTCTTCCGAGCCAAATTCTCGTAAGTTATACTTGTTGTTTTTTGTTAATAAATCTTTTCTGGTAATTGTTTTGAATTTAGTTTGCTTCAAATAAAAGTCAAGCAAGAGTACCGATGTTCGTCGCCAAATATGATAAAATTGTCGATAAGCTATTCTCAGTTTTTGATTTTTTTTAAAATTCGCTTTGATTTTTTTTATCATTAGTTGATTTATGATAATTGTTTTAAGTGGATTCAATCAAATAATCTCATTAATAATTATTTCAAAGTAACGAACTATTAGAGCGTTACAATATTTAGATATTTATCTGTTATTAAGTACGATTATATTTAAATAAAAAGCACCCAATCTATCTATACCACTAGTTAGACCTTGCTTTTGTCAACCGTAAAAATACTATATTCAAAGAACTAGATTAAGGGGGAATTATAAAAATAGTTAAAAACTAGGTGGTCGAAATACTGGATAGAACTTTAAGATCGCTTAAAAACCAAGACCGACTAGAGTCAAAGATACAAATTTAGAACGAAATTGGCAGTAATAATTAAAAGAATTCTGTTATAAAAAATATTTTTGAATCTAGCTTATTTTCCCAACGGGAGGCGGAAATTGAATGTTCTTAGCTTTACAGCAAAAATTTAGCTGTAGCGTTTATTTGAAGTTGGGCATAGTCATGATGGCTGTGTTCAATCCCTCATTAAGTCTTGCTTTGCCTCTGTCTCCAGGCGATCGCTTGGAAGTATCTATTCCCAACGAAGCTTATTTCAGCAGGGTATACGAAGTTAACGAAGAAGGTAATTTAGAAATTCCCTATCTGGGGGCAATGTCCGTAGCGGGGTTAGAACCAGCATCTGTAGAAGATAAATTGGCTTATGCTTTAGTCAATAAGGGCTTTTTTCCGTCCAATACTCTGCAAATGACCATACAGGTAATTGAATGGTCGCCGATTACGGTAAACGTGGCTGGGGAAGTATTTCAACCAGGGGCAATGCAAATAAATCTCCCTTTTTATCCCGAAGAATCGGCAGTATCCCCCGATGCCAATCAAGTTACGGGAGAGTTCCCCTATCGCCGATATCTCACTGATGCCTTAGAAGCTGCGGGGGGAGTGTTACCTACTGCTAATGTCAAAGAAATTCGCTTAATCCGCGATGGTAGAGAACGAGTTTTCGATCTATCTGGTGCGCTGACGGGAGAACCAATAGACAACGTACCTTTAATTGCAGGCGATCGCATTATCGTACCTGCTGCCGAACGTTTTCAAGCGGAGTTAGTTCGCCCTTCAGCAATTACCCGCCCAGGGATTAAAGTTTTCGTTTCCAATCTCACTGTCCCTGCCAGTAGTAATTCTACCTCGGCAATTGGCAATCAAGAAGAGGGTCTTTCTTTTCCCTATGGCTCGCGTTTTAGTCAGGCGGTAATTGCCACTAATTGTGTGGGTGGTACGAAGCCTACTAATGCTAATCGCAAAGCAATTTTAGTTAGGGTGGATCGCTTGACAGGAGAAACCACCTACATGGAACGAGGTGTAGAAGATTTAATCCGCGATTCCCATAATAATGATAACAATCCTTTGCTGATGCCGAGAGATGGGGTAGTTTGCTACGACTCTACGGTAACTAATACCAGAGATATTTTTAAAACGCTGGGGGATATACTCAACCCTTTCAAAAGTTTATTTTAGTTGTCTTAAATGTACTTATGTCGTTACCCTCCGAGTCCATAGTTACTATCGAAAAGAAAACAACTAAAAAAAAATCTTGGTTGCGATGGTTTAAGTATTTGTTATTAGCTGCTCTTTGTAACGGTGCTGTCTGGGGACTGGCACTCACATATCTCAAAAAAACTCCTCTAACTTTTACGAGCGAGTTAATCATTCATGTTGCGGGTAGTTCTCCAGGGGTTAGCGTCAACTTACCTAGTATCGGTCAGGCAAATACCTCTAGTGCTACTTCCTTTGGTTCTCATTCCGATCCTCGCGAAAATTATAAACTAATGACGACTAGTGGGACAGTCTTAAATATAGCAGCGGAATTTTTAGAGATGCCTATCTCGAAATTTGGTAAACCCAATGTGGAATTAATCAACAATACAACACTGTTGTTGTTAGAAATAGATGCCCGAGATCCTCAAGTAGCTGAGGCAAAAGCGTGGGCATTGTATCAAGCACTATACAAGCGATTAAATGTATTGCGATCGCAAGAACAGGCAGAAAGGGATAAAGCGGTGCAAGAAGTGCTGGAAGATACTCGCGTTAAATTAACCGATGCCCAAAACAAACTATCGAGCTACAAATTGGAGTCGGGTTTCAATTCCTCAGATCAGATCGGCAACTTGATTGGCAATATGGGAGATTTGCAAACCAAACTGATTAATACGATCGCTCAATATCGTCAGACTAATGATAGTCTGCAACAGTTGGTTACTACCTTGAGATTATCACCTCAAAAAGCAGCCGATGCCTTAATTCTACAAACCGACCAAGAATTTCAAAAAATCCTGACCGAATATACCGATGCCACCACAATCTTGCTCCAGCTGCTGCCTATTAGAGGTCCTAATTATCCCGACGTAGTTGAAGCCAGACAAAAACAACAGGCTTCTCTCAAGGCTCTACTGCAAAGGGGTCAGAAGTTACTGGGAATTCCTGTCGAACAATTGAGTTTAGAACGGTTGATTTTAGATAACAGCAATGGTTCGGGAATTAAGCGCGGAGATTTATTCGTCGAGTTAGTCAAAACCAATGCGCAATTAGAAGGATTAGAAGGTCAAATAGCAGCTTTAAGGGAAAAAATTCAAGATTTAAAAGCAGAATTAAACATTCTAACCGAAAAGGAGTCAATTCACGATAATTTAGACCGCGATCTGCAAATAGCCCAAGCAGTATTTGCTTCCACCCTCACCAAAATCGATCTCAGTAAAGGCGATCCTTTTGCTTCTTTTCCCATGATTCAGATTATCGAAGAACCCACCCTACCCGAAGAACCCAGCGCACCCAAACCCAAATTAGTGCTGGCTGGTGCAGTTGTCGGTTCCTTGTTTGTCACTGCGGGATTAACTCTGTTATGGTGGCGCGAACCACTATTAAACATTTCCAAACAGATCGTCAAAAAAGCGATCGAGTAA
>JASJEI010000398.1 GCA_030064795.1 Pleurocapsa sp. MO_226.B13
CAAAATGACGGGCATAAACACCCAAAATGACGGGCATAAACACCCAAAATGACGGGCATAAACACCCAAAATGACGGGCATAAACACCCAAAATGACGGGCATAAACACCCAAAATGACGGGCATAAACGGAGCAAGTCCGTCGGACGAGAGCGTGTCCGTTCGCGTAGCGTGTCCGAAGGACATAGGAAATACCGCCCCTACTCAATAACTTTCTAGAAGATCTTCAGCGTTGGGCGGGATAACTTTCAAATCACCACAGTTTTCTGGGGTAACTGCTACTTTAATCCCGTACTGATGCTCGATCTCAGGGTGAAAATAAGAGCTATAGTAAAAAGCATTTTGAATTTGAGCAAAAGGTACTTTCTTGGGGTTAGGAATTGCATGAAGACTAATCATACAGGTGCGATCGTTGGGTGTCATTTGCTCTAGAAGCTCGGTTTTGACCACCCTGTCTAGATAGGGTTCGAGTTCCCAAAAAACTGGTTTAAGATAAAAATTGTTGATCCTGATACAGACTATGACTAAAAATATCAGGTATACCAACCCAAAGTATTTTGCTTGCAACCATTTTCTTGCTGTTCGATCTCGCGAAACCAGATATAAGTTCAAAGATACTAAAGTAATCATCCAGAACATCAAGTAGCGCAATTCATGAGACTGGGGAAAGTTAGCAGGTACAAAAGATACCAGCAAGATCGTAATTAAAGCTGTAGTAGCCTCCTTAGATTTATCCGAGGTTGACCGCCGATCGCGCCATTGTTCGTCTATAGTCAAACCCAGCAATAACAATAAATTAAATACTACATAAGCCCCAAAAAAACCACCAGCGCGGTCTAAATATCTCTGGTCTCCACGATTCCACTGATCTGCCGACCAAGTAGGGGTATTAATTTCTAAGATCGATTGCAACCATTTTTGCGGTCGGTTTCCCTCGCTATAGGTTTCGGGGGTCAATTTATGATTTAGTACAATTCCTGCGACTTCAATCTTAATCGGATAAAACGGATTGCCATAAAAAGCAACATTTTTAATCGGTGTGGCAAAGATTAAACCTGAAGCCAGAATTGCTAGAGGAATAGTCAGCCACAATCTCCGCTCTTGGCGATCGCTATATTTAAAGTAAAGCCAAACTAGTCTGATTCCTGCTACCCAATAGATTAAAAATACTAAAGGTTGTAGTTGCGGTTTGGTGTTTACTGCTACTGCTGCACTCAGAACGATAATTGCTAACTCTTGCTTGCTTGGCAACTTAGATTGTTTGAACAGCAAATAAACCATCATCATCAATATCGACAGTCCCACATTTCCTGGTAAATCTACAAAACTCGTAGCAGCATGAGTCAAAACCGTGGGAATAGTAAAGATAGCAATTACCGATAGATATAGGGGAATTTGAAAATATATCCTCAGAAAAATAAAATAAATAATCAAACTAAAATAGCAAACTAAGTTAGTTGCTTGGATGTGTCCCGTGAGTTTCCACAGTAAGCCCTGGAAAAAATGCGCTAGTAGAGGAAAACCATCGTAACGATATTCAATTAAATTTTCCGAAATATAAAGTTCTTTGGGGACAATTCCCCAAATTCTGGCAGCAAAGGGTAGATGATACCAGCCTACATCATAATTTGTATCTAAATCGATAATTGCTTTGAGAAATATTGATGTAGTAATAACGATAGCGATCGAACTAAGAATTATTTCTAATACTTGTCTGTTATTTTTTCGCACTTATTACTTATTGCTGATTGAGTTGACTAAAATATTCTAAACCTTGTTTAAATCGGCAACCTCAAGGATTGATACACGGATTTATTAAAAAAATCAGTAATTTTATCAATAGATTTTGCCAGATAAACATTACATACTATTCGTGACCGTGAGTTATGATGTATCACTTTACCAGAGAAGTGTTGCAATCAACCACTGACCACTGACAAATGGAGTTAGTAGTGAATCGTCAAGGCAAAAAATCCCCCTCCACAGCGAAGAAAAAAAATAGTCGCCATCCAAAATCTGCTGCTTCAAATAGCCGTAGTTTAATTAAGCTCAAATATCGAGGTAACTCGGTTGAGAAGAAAAAAGCCAAATCCCCTCGTCACAAGACCTCTAAAAAGGCGATCGCCAAAAAACATCTCGCAACTGCCAAAAAATCTCAACCCCAACCAATGCGATCGCCCGTGTGGTTGGCTATTTATGCAATTACCATTATCGTCGGACTTAGCACCATTTTGGGGACAACAATCGCCCTTGCCAATTCTTTCAAGACACCAACTCCAGAAGCAAAAACCACTGTCGCCGACTCCCAACCAGAAAATTCAGCCAACAAAGCCAAACTAGAACAACTATTAGTAAGGGCATCTTTGGGTCAAGAAATAAACCCCCTCAAAGCCAAGTTAGAAGATTTAGCTAAAAAATATCCCGACCTCAAACCCGAAATATTTCTCGTAGATCTAGATACTAAAGGCTATGTCAAGATCGGGGCTAAAGAACCAATTTCCGCAGCCAGTACAATTAAGCTACCAATTCTAGTAGCGTTTTTTCAGGATGTAGATTCAGGAAAAATCAAGCTGGAAGAAGAGCTAACCATGACCGAAGAGGCGATCGCTGGTGGTTCTGGAGATATGCAGTACCAACCACCAGGAACCAAATTTTCCGCTCTAGAAACTGCGACCAAAACGATCGTCATCAGTGATAATACCGCTACCAATATGCTGATAGAACGGTTGGGTGGCAAGGAAGTGTTAAACCAGCGATTTTCTGCGATGGGACTGATGGAAACAAAAATTAATAATCCTTTGCCCGATTTAACTGGAACCAATACCACTACCCCCCAAGATCTAGGTAATTTGCTCGTTAAAATCGACAGTGGAGAATTGCTTTCTTTGCGATCGCGCGATCGTCTGCTGCATATTATGAGCAATGTCGAGAAAGATATCTTACTTCCCCAAGGTATAGAATCTGACGCGCTAATTGCCCACAAAACAGGAGATATCAAATCAGTATTAGCTGATGTGGGCATGATTGATATGCCGAGTGGCAAACGCTACATTGCTTCGATGTTAGTCAAACGTCCCGATAATTCCCTCCAAGCCCAAGAATTTATTCAACAAGCCTCTGGCATTACTTATCAGTATTTTAAAAATCCTTCCACTAGATCGTTTACTTTAGAAGAAACGAAGAATGAGGAATAAGGAGCAAGGAACGAGGAACAAGGAATGAGGAATGAGGAATGAGGGATGAGGAATGAGGGATGAGGAGCGAGGAAAGATAGGGCAGATGAGGGAGATGAGGGAGATGGGGAAGATGGGGGCGGTTGTTGGGGGTGGGAAGAAGCAAAGACTAAAAACTAAGAACCAACTCCGAACTCCGAACTCCGAACTCCGAACTCCGAACTCCGAACTCCGAACTCCGAACTCCGAACTCCGAACTTTATCTACTCGCTTCAATTTGTCTGGTGACAGTCAAAGCAGAATAACTGACCCCCGCCGTACCTTCTCCTGGGTGGGTGGAGTCGCCGACTAACCACAAATGCTTAATTGGGGTACGATTGGCAAAACCAAAAGGGCCAAAAGTAGCAATACGCTGTCCCAGACCCCCGACAATCCCTTTTTCTCTGGCGGTATAGTGGGCAAAAGTTCTTGGGGTGGCTGCTTCGGTATGAATTAAATTGTCTGGAGTAAGGTCGAAATATTGTCCCAGACGGGCGATCGCTTCGTCGGTATATTGCTGTTTGATCTGGTCATAATCTCGTCGCTCTTTCCACCACAAGTCAGCATCGGTAAAGGAGGAGGCAATAATTGTTGCCCGTCCCTCTGGTGCGCGTCCATCTCCCTGTTTGCTTACAGAAACAAATAAGGAGTTGTTTTCGCCAATGACTCCATCGCGATCGTAGAGAAACTGTAAATGAGGAGGGCAGTCTGGGGGAATTGCTTCTCTTTTGACCCCTAAATAGACGACAAACGCTCCCGATGGTTGGGGAAGTTTATCCAGACGACGTTGATAATTGTTTAAGGTTTTAGCTGCTGTCAGCTTAACTAAATTCTGGGCGGTTACATTTGCCACTACCTCATCTGCTGTCTCCTGCCAAATCTCTCCTGTTTTTTGGTTGCGGACAGTTACTCCTGTCACCTTACCCCCTGCGGTCTGGATTTGCTCGACACTATGACGCATCAACAGCTTACCACCATATTTCTCTAATCCTGCTACCAGGCGATCGCTCAATACCTGCATACTTCCCTGAAGATGAAATAATCCTTGGGGTGCTTGGGAAACTGCCAAAGCCGTGGCCGCATACAATAGGGCGGTTTCCTCTGTACCGACTTGAGAATAGAGCTTTAACTGAAGATCTAAAAAGGTCTTGAGCCTGATATCCTCAGACAAACCATAGAGTTTGAGGGCATCGGCAACGGTCATAAAAGTAAAGGGGACGGTAATCAGAGTATCTGGTCTGACTGCCGAGATTAACTGCCAGACATCCCAAAGGTTACGCGGGGGCAAAACAGGATCTCGTCCCTGAAATCGCCAACTAGCTTGAAATAAACGATTTAATAAATTCCAAAATGGTTCGCTACCAGGAAATTGTTTCTCTCTTTCTTGTTGCCATTTGTCTCGATCGCGCCAGACATTGATTGGCTCGGTTTCTCCTGGTAAAAATACCGCACAGGCAGGGTCGCAGTCGCTAGCGACGGGAGGTTCTATTTCTAATTCCTCAAAGATGCGGTGATGTATTCCCCCAGGCTCTAATCCTGCTACCTGAGTCGCACCCACATCGAAAGTAAAACCACGACGTTTAAAAGTAGATGCACATCCTCCAGGGACAATAGCTTGGTCGTAAATAGTTACCTCATAACCTCTTTTAGCTAATAATGCTCCTGCGGTTAAGCCTCCAATACCAGCCCCTACCACGATTACGCGAGATTTTTGCTGCTTGTTTAAAGCGATCGCCATCAATTTACTTTATATTTCTTAATATATTTAATTATATTTTAAATATAAATTGGACTTTGGACAAACAGCAAAATGATTCGCGATTGGCATTCGCGAATTTTTTCTCAAGCATTAGCTTTCAAT
>JASJEI010000399.1 GCA_030064795.1 Pleurocapsa sp. MO_226.B13
TCTGGATGTTTAGCTTTAGCCTCATCTTCAGTGCGGTAGTTTTTGGCACAGTATAGACAAATTGGATTAGCTTTTCTGCCCATAGTGCTACCAAATAGTCTGAGAATAAAATTTTCTAATTTCTGAATCAAGAGTGATAATAGAGCAATTGTTATTCATAGCTAACGCCACCATGATGCGGTCTACAGGATCGCGATGTGACCAAGCTAGATTAACACTTTTGACCAAAACATTCTCATCTACTGGCACAATCTTGACCACATCCGATCTTTGTAATCGCTCGACGTAAATATCTATCGGCACGCCCAAATCTAATTTTTGGTTTTTAACTTTGATTGCAATCTCCCAGACTGCCATTGAAGGAGTAATACCATTTTTGCGACGCTCCATTTCTTCAATAGCACCCAAAGCAGGTTGAGAAAACTGCCCTGGGTCCAAACTCCACCACAGTAAAGCACAAGTATCTAAAACCACCTTCAAACCTCATCACCCCATTCTTCTATGGTGGAAGCTGTAGGGTCTTCAAAATACCGAACCTGTCCTCGCAAATCGCCAAACAACTCCTCTGTGGTAGGGCTGACTTGATATTTAGAGATTTTGGCTACGGGTCTTCCGCGATCGGTCACGATTACCTCTGTGTTCTCTGACTCAATTTCTCTGAGAATTTCGAGCAGCTTACTTTTGAGTTTACTTTTGGATATCTGCATTTTTATTATAACCGTAGTCATGACTATAGTTATATTTTACTGATTTTTGATCGCAATTGGTGAGATAGCAAAATTTGCGTATCAATTGCGTATCAAATAACAAGTGTCAAAATAACAAATGTCTACAAGTATTTTTACGTATAGCTTATAGCTGCTTATTTCCTCTTTTTACCGCTGATTAGGACAATAATCAGTGGTAGAGCTATATTTCTTAAGTATGCTAAATAGTTAAACTATATCTCTTAGGTAAGTTACAATAAAGACAAGTAATTTGGTAAGCGAACATGAAAAATACCGTTATTCACTCCATTGAGGTTCCCCAAGACAGGGATGAAATAGCAAAAACCCTTTTGCATTATGTAGCAGCTTCCATAACAGAATCTTCTCCCGAACATCTCAAGCAAATAGCCGAATCCCTCAAACCTAAAGTAATCGACCCAGAGAAAAAGGCTTTGGCGAAAAAGATTGCGGGTGATGACTACAGTGAAGGTAATTTAGCCGTACTGGAGTTGGCTAATTTAGAACGATACTATCAACGTCGCCGCAAATTATTAGCTCGTAGCATTACTACACCAGAAGTAGCGAAACTAATTGGCTGTCAGGCAATTACCACCGTACACGATCGCCGTAAGGCAGGTACGCTTTTGGGATTGAAAGATAATGGGGTCTACAAGTTTCCTTTGTGGCAGTTCGATCCAGAAGGAGATGATGGGGTAATCGATCGCCTGCCAGAACTTCTTAAAACGCTTCAAATATCTAATTTTGCCAAATTAAATTGGTTGACTAAACCATTAAGAGCTTTTGAAGGTCGTACTCCTGTTGAAGTATTAAAAAGCGGCAGCGAACAGGATCTTGAAGATTTGATAGTTGAAGCTAGAGGAGTAGGTGTCGCCCAGTAATGGTAGAGATTCGCTATCCACCACCAACCCGTAACATTATTCCTAAACTTGCAGAATTAACACCTGGAACAACAATTCAAAGAATATTCGACCCCACTAGCCATAAATCTAGCGCAACGGGGTTTAGATATTATGGTCCGTTAAGTAGGTTTGACCATCAGCAGAGTCGAAAGCCAGAACTAAATGGGGAGCGAGGGATTATTTATGCAGGATTTAACTTATCATGCTGTTTGATTGAGGTATTCGGTGATGATGAAGTAATTAAAATACAACAACAGCAGATTGCTTACATTATTCTCAAACAAAGTTTAAAATTACTCGATCTAAGAGAATCTGGAGCTTGGAATGCTGGTTCGGTAGCCGCAATGGCAAGTGATGGTAGAAGGAAACTAACTCAAGCCTGGAGTCGTTATTTCTACGAGAATCCAGATTTATATGAAAATATTGAGGGACTGATTTTTAATAATGCTCATGACGGACAAATGGCGATTGCTTTATACGAACGAGCGTCTTCTAAATTATTGTCTGCTAATGTTTCTGTCCTGGATCTCAACGAGCCAACAATTAGGGAAACCGTACTGGCGATCGCCAATAGATTAAATTTGTTAGTTGAAATCGAACTATGAAAATTGATATTGTTCCTGTAGAAGAAAGCAAAACAATAAATACAGTAGAAACAAAGGTAGAATCGATAAAGAGTGCGATAGTTGTCCCCGAAACGGAAACCATTAACCTAGAAGATATTTTTGCCCGATTTCTGCAAAGGTCAGTAGGAGATGGTGCAGCTTCACCCGATACCATTCGTAACTACTTGTCTCAAACCAAGCAATATTTGGAATGGTGCGAGGATAATCTACTTTCACCCATAGAGGCAGAACCAGAAGACATAAAGCTGTACCGACAACGTTTAGTTAACTCTGGATACGCCAACTCGACGATCGCCACTAAACTCAACATTATTAGAATTTTCTACAATGCTGCGCTATCTCATGGAGCAATCTTATCCAATCCCGCGCTTAAAATTAAAGCACCAAGAGACAAAAAAGATCCTGCCGCTCGGATTACCTTTATGGAGGCAGAAGAATTAAAATTTTTGCTCGACTATCTACAATCTCAATTAGATAAAGCTAAAACCAATAAAGTCCGACTGAGCCTGCTGCGCGATCGCGTTCTGATTAGCATCATGAGCTTGGAAGGATGCAGAACGGTAGAAATGCACCAACTAAAAGTAGCAGATATCATCAGACAGGGCATTAAAACTGGACTACAGGTATCGGCAAAACGAGCTAGCAGGATCGTTCCTCTGACTGAGAATTTAGCCGCCCAACTAGATGAATATCTTCAGATGAGGAGGAAAGTTCTGAGACGAAAAATCAAACCAACAGATTATGTTTTTGTCTCTTTGAGTAACAACAATAAAGGAGGTCAATTATCCCGACGCAGCATTAGGGAGATCTGCGATCGCGCTTTAATGGAATGCAATCTCAAACATACGACCGGTAGAACTCTTACGGCACACAGCCTTAGACATACTGCTGGCACGCTGGCACTGAGAACTGGTTCGGATTTAAGACAGGTACAAGATTTGCTAGGACACGCCGATCCGCGAACTACTTCAATCTATGCTCATGTAGGCGATCGCTGGGAACACAACCCAGGAGTTAGTATCGAAGAAAAGCTTGATTTATCGTTATAATTGGGAAAAAACTAACAAAGATATTGTTAGCGAAAGTAATTAATTAGAGTTTCAAGCATAATACTAAAGTAATTAATTACTATAAAAGTTCTGTAAGACAGTGGCTCATCTCTTACATATTACATAGTAGAGGCAGGTAAAATTGATTTCCAAGTCTTACATGGTTTGAGCCGATATTCTGAAAGTAGTAATTTGGAGACAACTTGAATCAATGTCGTTGCATCCAAAAGCGATTCCGCCAGTACCGTGATGTAACAGCACGAGTCGCTCATACAGCTTTCTCTATTTGACAATCCAATACTATGTCTTTTCCGTTCTACCAAACTCCCAAATTGTAAAGCATAATTAAACCGATCGCGATTGGAGATAGCCAACGAATTACCAACAGCCAGGAAGTATACACCCCAGGTAGCGAACCAATCAATGAATTATCGCTAAATTCGCTCAACCTTCGGTGAGAATTTAATTTCCAACCAACAAACAAACTAATTCCAATACCGCCGAGAGTCAGTAGCCAATTACTAGCCAGATAATCAGCAGCATCAAACCAGGTCATGCCGATAATCTCTTTGAGCTTCGTGCTAAAAAAACCATCGCTACCGCTGAGAGCCGAGGGTATACCTAATAAATAAATCGCTCCTGTCATTGTGGAGGTTGCGATTGTTCTCGACCAACCACAAGAATCGATGAGAAAAGCCACTGCCATTTCTAATAAAGAAATAGCTGAAGTTAAAGCAGCAAGCAATAGTAGCAAGAAAAATACGAACAAGCCAATCCGCCCAAAAGGAAGCTGAAGCAAAGCAATAGGAATGTTGATAAAAATCAATCCTGGTCCCGCTGCTGGTTCTAGTCCCACACTAAAAGCGATAGGAAACATTACCAGACAAGCACCAATAGCAACCATCGTATCGGCGATCGCTATAGCAATAGATGTACCTACAACATCATCGTGAGGCTGTAAATAACTACCGTAGGTTAACATTACACCAATACCTAAAGATAAAGAAAAGAAAGCATGACCTAATGCTTCTAAAGCCGATGTCCAGGTAAAGTTATCGCTAAAAGCAAAGAGAAATTTAACCGCAGGAATAAAACCAGAGAGGGTACTGGCATAAATAGCTAATGCTCCTAACAAGATAAATAGAGCTAACATTCCCCAATTAGCAAACCGCTCGATGCCTCCTCGGATGCCTCGCAAAACTATACAGGTAGTTAATCCCATAAATACACTGTGCCACCAGATATTTAACCTCACCGATTGAACTAAGGAATTAAACAAATCGCTGTATGCTTGAGGGTTACTATCTTGGGGAAATCCACCTACCAGAGACAGAAAGAAATAATGCAGACCCCAACCAGCTACAACACTATAGAAGGATAGGATTAGCACCCCAGCAAAGATACCTAGTAAACCTACATATTGCCAACCAGAATTAGGACTCGATAGTCTTTGAAAAGCTCGTAATGGCGAACTCTGAGTAGTACGACCGATAGTGACTTCGGCAATCATAATCGGAATTCCCAGAATGACGATACACAACAAATAAAACAAAACAAAAGTACCACCACCATTTTCACCAGCAATGTAGGGAAACTTCCAGATATTACCCAGTCCCACTGCCGAACCAGCAGCAGCAGCCACAAATCCCAGTGAAGATTGCCAATGATTACTTGATTTGCGATTTTCGATCTCTTTCATAGTTTGAATGGTAGGTGTCTATTTTCGTTGATGACGAGCTTGAAGACAGTTTGTCTTCAAGTCTAGGGG
>JASJEI010000388.1 GCA_030064795.1 Pleurocapsa sp. MO_226.B13
AAGAAATTGGATTCTTTAATTTAACTTAATTTCAATTCTCTGACTCTAGGTTGCTCCCGCAAATTGATTTTCGCTCCATTCAATCTCAAGATTCTTGGTTAATTGGCTAATTAATATAGTGGGGTTTCTCTCTAACTTTTTTTTCCATAAATCTCGTTGACTAATTCGTAAAATAACATTCGAGTCATTTTAAATAGTATGCGATTAAGACTATCTTTTCCTGTGAAATTTTGACGCAATTCCTGATAGCGATTGCATAATTGTTGTCCAATCTGAGAGCCTATGACATTTTTCTTTCTGGCAACCATACACACAGCCCAGATATAAAGATGCGCC
The DNA here is from genome assembly GCA_030064795.1 of Pleurocapsa sp. MO_226.B13. The sequence continues at coordinate 337 of JASJEI010000388.1, forward strand.
CTAACCAAAGAACTACCGTGAAACTTACGTTTGCGACTATTGCCCGATATTTCGTAGCTAAAGGACAAACCCAAAAATGCCTGAAACTTACGTAAAGAGCGATCGCGTTTTTGCAGTTTTTTTCTTGACCTTTCATACTCAATCCAAGGTTTTCCGCCAATGAGAAATTTATCGATAGGATAGACGTGATATAGCAGCAATGAGCGAATAGTAACGCCAAAACCAAATTTATTAAACACGCGATTATATTGCTCAAATTGCCCGTTTTCTGTCGCTTTTTTGAGAAGTGAGCAATTTTCAGTAATGCGCTTTTCGATATCAATAATGATCAGTGAATGAGCGCGTGTGTATTCAGTAATGTTTATTCCTAGTTCTAAAGCAATTGATTGGTTGTATTTATTGTCGTAGCGAGCAACTTGTGTCTTTAATGCTAACCAATGGATAAAGGGCGTTACTCCAGTGATCGGACTACAAGTCATAGTTTGATTGGCTGCTTCAGGAAACTCGAAGCTCAACCGCTGTCTTAGTTGAGTAATTAAATTAGTCCTTAGTTTTTGTAACTGCTCTTTCTCGTGAAATAGTTCTCGCACTCTGGATATCAATTCATCCTGGTAGTAATTTAAAAACCTTTTGCGCCCGTGGATGTCGATAAAAGAACTATCAAAATAGCAAGCAGCCAGACAAAGCGCGTCTTCTTCATCTCGCTTGTTAGTAAAGCCAAAATGCGATCGCTGTCCTTTAAGATCCGTGTGACCTACCCAGTAAATAGGAATACCCTTGGCTTTGGCGACCGTTACCCAAAAATGCGAGTACCAGTGACCAGATGGCTCTAAAACTATTCCGTCAGGTTGTAAGGACAATAGTTGTTCAACTCCAGCTCGGTCACAATCAATCTGGTAAAATTTGCTCTCGTTTCGCAGTTTTCTGTAATGTTGTTGGATGTTGTTGGGAAGTTCAGATAAGCAGCACAAAACCGCCGAACCACGTCCGACATCAAGCCCAATAATATTCGTCATGCAATAATGGGAGTCATAAATATAAAACATTGAAAAACTTCAGACTGGCTTGCGAAACTCCCGAAAGTAAATATCTTTCTTCTCTCTGTAAGCACTTTTTTGTCTGAGGTTTTTTAATGGGTAATTTTGGCTTATGAAATACGAAAGCTCGGAGTCAGTAGACTACTGGCTTATTTCATTACGAAAGCCCAACACATACCCAGCGTTGGTTTTGGACACCTCCGCGACTACGAATGCTTGTAGTTTCGATCGCCCGTCCCAAGGCAATCTCATCAGGCGGTTCAAATCGCAATTTTGATCAAAATGTTTTCAGGACAGGTAAGTTTACGAGTCCCATGCCTTAGTTCGTATACCCAACTATCCAACCAATAGACAAAATATAAATCTTCGATCTTCCAACTGCCGACGCGATCGCCTTTTTGGTATTTTGGTTTAGTCATTAATTAAATCGTTGAATTTATCTTCAAGTTGACTTTTTTGGTTGTACAACTTTTCTATTCTCCAATGCTGTAATTTAATTGAATTGGACATTGTATAACTTGGATGTTGCGAACCACATATTTCAGCTTCAATTAAACTATCTTGATATTCTTGTTCGAGTTCTAATAATTCCTGTTCGGCGATTTCTATTTGTTTTTCTTTAGCTTTTATTTCTCGATCAATTTTTCTTAAATCCATAGTTAAAAATAAATAATGCCTTATCTAGAATTAGCATTTTAGTTAATCTTTGATTTTTGCCAATACTTCCGCTACTTCAGAAATATGACTAAAATCTTTAATTTCTCGACGATAAACTTTAAATTGAAGCTCATGCAATTCATCATGTATTGCTTTTAAATCCCCATAAGTTCTATCTCGATAATTAATGTAATGCTCTATCAAACTTAGAGCTTCCTGCAAATACGAAGGAAAACGATCGCGATCGTCCATGATTAATTACCCCCGATATTGATTCAGATACTTATTGGCATCGAGATACTCCCGATTCCAGCTCGGCTCGGCATAAGCTTTGCTTTGGTAAGCAGTCTCGTCCAAGGCATCGATAATTGCCATAAACTGACTTTTAGTTATTTTGCCTTGCTGGTATGCTGAGGTAGCAGATGCCAAGACATCAGAACTCGATTGAGATTGGGTCACACTAGCTTCCATCGCTTTGGTGATAAAGTTCAATCCCAAGGCAAGTAATTGAGCCTCGGCATCGCGATTTATGTTACACATGGTATTTATTTAACTTTCAAGGTTCTTGGGTTAATTTTGGATAATTTTAGTATTACAAGTAGATTGCAATCACTGTTATAAATCCAAAGTTGTTAGACAATTAGGGCATCAAGTGCGAAATCAATGAATTGGCGTTCTTCGACCGCGCTTGGTGTTTTTTAATGTCTAGCTAAAGGTCATTATGACTCTTTTTCCTTAAAAAGTCAAACTGACCTTTTTTATGTAAAATGAAGCATGGAGATCAAAAACTAAAACAAAGTGAGTCAGTGATTGAAGCTCTGAGAATTGAACGAACTAATTTAAATCAAAAAGAGTTTGCAAAAGCTTGTCATATACCTCTGAAAACTTATCAAAGATGGGTATTGGGCAAAACTGAAGCCAGACCAAACTTGGTTCAGTTAAAAGCAGTATGTAAACACTTGAAGATTGAAAGAGTAGATGAGCTTCCAGACGATTTTTCCGAAAAGTATCCAAAAAACTAGATCGCCACAGCTATTCTCACTTAGTGGCGATCATGAAAAACTTAATCCAATAATACCAGAAATGACCTGGAATAAAAAAAAGCAACAATTTGCGCTGTCGTGTGGCATCCGTCCCTCGACCAAAGAACTCGCTCAATGGATCTTGAGACGAGTCAACGATTTTCAAGCGAGCGAGAAAATAATCGACCTGAGAGAATTTAATTCTTGGGTCGGCAAACATCGCCTCTTAGGAAAATACGATCGCAAAACAATCAAAGACGCGATCGCTCAACTAAACGATCTGACTTTTGGCTGGATAACCATTCTTAAATCCTATACCTGGTCGATCCATAAGATACTAGTCCGATCAGTTGAAATAGCCATTGAAAATAAATCCCAAACTTTGGGAAAAGTTCCCAAACTGGCAACGCTAAACTCTATGTTTGACGCGTCACACAAAAAAAGGAGTAGAGAACTACTACTACAAAACATATCTAAGTTAGACACTCTACTTCTCAAGCTAGGACTAAAATATACTCCCGATGCCTTAATGCGTCTCTGGCGGTATGCGGACAAGCAAATGTCTAATGTAGAAACGGCAATTGAGTATATGCTCAACTGTCATAGAGAAAAGCTTGATGAGAATCAAGACGATCGAGGTGTCCGCAAGCCCAAAGGATGGTTACACGATTGCCTTAAGTATGGCTGGTATCTAGATTGGGATACCGAGCCAAAAATACCATTACCCTATTTCGATTCAATTCTAGAAATAAGTAACTTTGTTAAAGGCATCTCGAATCAGACACAAGAGAACATGGCAGTACCCTAACTTTATGTCTCGAACATAACTGCGCTATAAGCTGATTCACCAATAATGGGGTACAAGTATCCCATTATTTGGAGCAAGACAAAAAATGAACGAGCAATTGTGTCTGTTTGAGCTTGGTAGCGACAAAAAATCAGTGTCGCTACCAGAAAACGGTAGCGACGCAAAAAGACAAGCTATACAAAGGTTTCTGGACACAGGAAAACGACAACCGATTGCTTGTGTTAACACTTATAGCCCTGGTCGCAGAGATACAGAATATTTTCGACTGTCCTATAGAGTTGGACGGAAAAAAAAACACATTCACATCCCTGGCGGTAGCACGATCGCCGAACTAGCAAGGTATCGAGCCAAAAAACTTCAGGAACTAATCGAGCGCGGTGCAGAATTGGAAGAGATCATCGCTATGGTACACACGTTTCGTAGCGGTCAAAAGTAGAATCAAACCGATAAAGTAGCGATCGCCCGTTCCTTCAACTGCCAGTTTTCCTCGACATATTCCAGCAACACGCCAATATTTTTATGTCCCGTGATTGCCTGGACGGTTTTGATGTCGATGCCTTTTTGCACCAGATTGGTGATAAACCAACGCCTGGTACTGTGGCAGCTAAAACCCCGATGGTCTAGTCCCAACTCCAAAAACTTTTGTTTCCAGTAGAGATAGACCGCATTATAACTAAGATGCTGTCCGTCTTTACCTGGGAATAGGTATCCCTGTGTTGGTGGCGTATAAGACTGCAAAAAACTGGCCAAATCGGGGTGAATAATTACTTGTCTGGTATCTTTTTTATTTTTGCGGGTAGCAGCCTTAAAAGTGATTTCTGGTTGCAATGAGCGAACATCTGAATTTTGATAGACATCGGAGACGGCTAGCTGTAAAACTGCCCCAATTCTTTCGCCAGTAAAGAGGGCAATTTCAAAAATAGCGCGATGATGGGTATCCTTACCCATAGCTTTTCTAATTTTGACGATCTCCTCGCGGGTAAAAATCGCCGCCTTGCCATGTCTATCTTTTTTCATAAATTTCCTTGTGTTTTTTGTTTTCTCCAGCTACAAATTACACAATTAGTATTAGCCAAGCAATTTGTGTAAGTCACTAAATCATAACCACAGCAATAGTTAGATTGCTTGAGTGTTACTATGTAAAATCCATCAAAGTCACAGTTTTAACTATTAGTAATTATTGGGAATAATAGATTAATTCCTAATTAATTGATTACTTATTCATGGCTGACCTTACTTTGGCGCAGAGATTTGGTAGTAACGTTTCCTTTAACCAGACGGCAAAAACTTTAACCATTTCTCTAGCCGATTTATCTGATGCGGGCGATCTGACCAACGGTCTGGGACTGGATACATCTGGCATGACGACGAGTAACCAGGACGAGTACTCTAGCAAAATTCTCTATTCGCTACTGCAACTGTCTTTACAGAATCAAGCGACGGACAATAATGACGAGACTGTAGGCGTGTACGTAACCAATGAAGGCAGACGAAATGTCACTAGAAATAGCTTTTTACAACTTGGCTTTCGTCTGGTAGCCACGGCATATCAAAATGACCCATTAGGCGTAACTCTAGATCCAGATAATATCGGCAGTTAATGACGGGAAATTTTTACTGCGTTCCCTCGTCTTGTGCCAAGATAGTCTATCGCGAGTATTTACCGCCTGTGGTGCGTTGGCGGTATGAGGGTGAAGACTGGCAAGAAATTATCGGCGCTGATAGTTATACAACCGAAAAAGAACGAGGTAAATGCGATACGGAATATAACGCCTCTGGTAAATTCGAGGCCGCTTATAAATTTCGCAATCCTGATGCTTGTCGCGGTCTATGGGACTGGTATTCTAATCCCAATAATCCCATACCAGGAAAAATAATTGGTTGGACTGAAATTGTTTTTGATGATTTTAATTCTCGTTGGGCAATTATTTTTGAAACTAGCGCGGGCAATCAAGGAACTTACACTAATATCAATGACTTGATATTTCGTACGGAAATCACTAATGTAACCAACTGTAATCAATCGGGGTCAAAAGGTTGGAAAGGCGGATATTTTTCAATTGATGAAATTGAACGAGTAGATGGTTTACCTGATGATTGTGGCGACTGTATTTTTAAAGTTTTTCAAGAAGAAACAGTCGTGTATGAAGAAAAACGCGAAAAATGTCCAGAGGTTGAAAACTTGCCTCTTAGACTAAGTGATGAATATAAAGAAATAACCATCGAAAAACTAGCTTATTTACAAAGAGTAGAAGTTAGAAATCAAGATATATCTACTTTTTTTTTACCGCCATTAGATACGCCATTTACATCAGTTGAATCATTACCAGAAAACTGTTTAAACATATATCTGACTGTAGTTGCTGCACCGCCTTTTTTACAAGAAACCGTTCCCTTGCCTGGTGCTGTTAATCCTTATGAATTTATTGCTCAAATTTGTTCTGAACCTGAATTACCACCACCAGAATATACAGTGATTTGCGATTGTGACCCTTGCGAGTCCTGTCCCGACGGTACTTGTCCCGTGGAGTGCGATAACCATATCTGTTGTTACGACACGACAACGGGTATAGCTGTTAAATCAATACCGCTAGATGAATATTGTGGAGGGTAATTATGACCTGTAGCGATCTGTGTACGGCTGCCAAATGTCAAGAATTAGAAGAACGTATTGGCGCATTAGAACAGGCATTAGAACTGTTAGAGGCGGCATTTGAGACTCACACGGGTCAAGCTATACCCGAAGCTCATAACTATACTCCACCCGAACCAGAACCGCCACCCGAACCAGAACCATCAAACCTGAGTATTAGCGCGTCATTCCAGTCGGAAACCCTGACTATTAGTGTAGCTGATGGTCAGAGTCAGGATACCGCTCAGGTACAGATACCCTTCCCCGAAATACCCGAACCCGAACCCGAACCAGAACCGTCGAACCTGAGTATTAGCGCGTCATTCCAGTCGGAAACGCTGACTATTAGTGTAGCTGATGGTCAAAGTCAGGATACCACACAGGTACAGATACCCTTCCCCGAAATACCCGAACCCGAACCAGCACCAGAATCATCAAACCTGAGTATTAGCGCGTCATTCCAGTCGGAAACGCTGACTATTAGTGTAGCTGATGGTCAGAGTCAGGATACCACACAGGTACAGATACCCTTGCCCGAAAGCACCATCATTCAAGGTGAGCCTCATGTAGTATCGAACCTCAGAATCGATGGCAGTTATCAATCTGAAACCTTAACTATTACTGTCGCCGATGGTGAAAGTTCCGACACGGCATCAATCTTTATTCCTCAAGGAAATGAAATTACTAATAACACTTTTATCACTGAAGAAATTGTGAACTGCGATAATTTATCTCAAGAATTTCAAGATTGTTGTAGTCAGATACTCTCGGCAATTAGTAATCTACAAAGTATTATTACCGCCGAACTAGACGACACGACACAACAACTAACTAACGAAATTGATAACGCCAGAAATTTACTGGGTAATGACATACTAACTGTCGATACCAAGGTAGATAATATTGAGGATTACGTAACTATAGATATCGGCGGAACGGTCAATACAAACTATCAATGTAAGTTTGCAGAAGATGAGGGAGAAAATGTTATTCCTACCTATGCTCAAGCAGAAGTCACCAACGTAAATCTATCGACACAAAACTTAAAAGGATTGAGGGGAATTGAAGAATATTTAAAGATAATTTCAACTAATTTAGAATCAGTCTATATTGATGTTTGTAAGGCTATAGATCC
>JASJEI010000093.1 GCA_030064795.1 Pleurocapsa sp. MO_226.B13
ATCGAGGGATTACCCATAGATTCCTGGGACATCAAGCTAGATTTTATTTGTACTGAAACAAAATTTTTGTAAAGATAAGTTAATCCTAAAAGTCAGGTAATATTGATTGATAATTAATCATAAAAATTTACTATAAAGATATATTAAGACTGTTGATAAATATATTGAGCATAATTAGTCAATATATTTGTCTTACAATTTACTTCATTTAAGCTTTGTTAAGGAAAAGGAGAGAAGTATTTAAAAAAAATAGTGCTTTTGCTAGTCTGTTAAAACAGCGATGAATTCAGCTAATATTTAAACCTTTAACTTTTTTAAAATTTCAGTAAATAGACTTTTTTCTAAAATATTATGCAACACTTTCATGATGAATGGATTCAAGAATGGTGCGATCGCAACGGTTGGACAGATTTATTTTGCGAACGCTACAACCATTACTGGGCATTTCCTCCTAACTGTGTCATGCCAGAACCTATTCCCCAAAAAGTGATGAGACTGATCAAAAGTGAAAAAGGATTGAGCAATAGCGAACAAAGACTGCTGATTTTTACTACGATTTTTAGTGTCGTTGCTTTGGTATGTAGCTATTTTTTGATGTCGCCCATGCCCTTGATGTTTGCCTTTGGATTGAATGCAATTAGTTTTGCCAGTATGGAATGCGAAATATAGCTAGGTGGCATTTTCGTAAGACTGCTAGCAAATTAAAGTAATGAATAATTAACATAAGCTCGAAGTATTTGACTTTAGTTTAGTCTCAGAAGACGATAAACAATAGTGCAGTTTAAATCACTCAAAAATCTGTTCATTTTTTGGGTCATTTGTTAATTGCACTCTGTGAAGTTATATTATCTGATATTTAAACTATGTTTAATTTGGGCAACAATCGACCAGAGATAGCAGAACAAAAATGGCGATCGCAATTGGATCGTTTTGTAACCGAAAATGAATCACAACTAGCTGCTTTAGTTTGGGCTTTAAAACAAGAATGGGGAGAAAGCAATGATGTTTTGGGAATCGATCTCAAACCGAATCCTCATTTTGTTGCCTGTTCTCCAGAAAGTCTAGCAGAGTTAAATAAAAATACAAAAGGACAGTTGCAAGAAATTTTGGGGATTGTAGATGGTCACGATCCCAATACAGAAGTAGTAATTATTGCTATTGGAGAAGGACAAATTAAATTAATCAATTTCCAACCAGAACCTACTCCCGTTGATTGTTTTGCTACAGTTAATAGCGATATTGACGAATTGATTAACACCTTAGAAACTGCTATGAGCGAGTATCTTGTCTAACCTGTAAATATAATTACTTGCCAAAAAAAATCCACATAGTCCAGCAGTGTGATATTTGTAGATAGATTAATGGGCATATTCTATATATAGAAGAAATTTTATATAGTTGTTTTTATATGCCTAATTATCATCAAACCGAATTAATAATTGCTCAAGATGCTTCTCCTCCAAAGCCAACAGCACTAAAAGCAAAGTTAACTCAAGAAATACTGCAAAGTCCTCTATGGATAGGGAGTAGCTTAACTTTGTTCATAGCTTTAGTTACTCTCATTGTTTATGGCAGATGGAAATACAAAAAGCTTAACAAAGCTATCCAATACGAACGGATCAAAGTAGCAGGTTTAGAAAAAAGATTGAATGTAGCTTTGTCAACGATTCGTCAATGGGAAGAAAATCCCGATCTAATTAATTCTAGAGATTGTAATCTTGACTATATTAGAATGCGGATGCAAGAGCCAGTATTCCGTAATATTTTAGTCAATCAAGCCAAAGTTAAAGTCAAACAGTTTGTCAGTACGGCGATGCGTATCAGCCTATCTCAAAATGCGGGAGGCGGTATAGCTAGCAAAAGTGGCTTTAACATTGATGAAACTTTTGATGTCACCTACGATACAGACAGTCAAGGTAAAAAGATTCGTCGGGTACTGTTTCGGATTCAAGTTAAATTAACCAAACTGCCTACTCAGGCTACCTCCAAAACGATCGGTCAAATTGTAGATTGTGTTGAAATGTTTTTAAGCCCTACAGAAAGACGTAGTGAATGGAAATCAAGTTCTCAAGAATTCGATCGACGCAAAAATTGGCTACCGACAATCCAAGGACATATTGTCACTATGAGTTGGAATCAGAAAGCTAAGCCGACTCCCCTACTACTCTTGGAACAACACAGTAGTGATGTCAATGTGAGTTTTCGTACCAAAGTTGCCCGTAGATACCGAACTTTTACTAGTAGAAATAGCTAACAGAAATTGATTAATATTTAAGTAAATCACAAGTAAATCAATTTCTTTTTAGGTAACTAAAATGTTGCAATTTTTGCTGACATGGTTAGCAACAGCGGTTTCTTTGATCGTTACTGCTTATATTGTTCCTGGTATTGCTGTAGTTAGCTTTACTTCTGCTATGGTGGGTGCTGCGGTACTGGGTTTTGTTAATGCAATTGTCAAACCAATACTAGTCATATTTACCCTACCGCTGACAATTTTGACTTTGGGTTTGTTTCTTTTGGTAGTAAATGCGATCGCCCTAGGTCTAGTTGGCTATCTTACTCCAGGCTTATCTGTGGCTGGATTTTTTCCTGCTTTGTTCGGTTCAATCGTTTTAACTGTCGTGTCTGGATTTATCAACCAGCTGTTCCTATCTATCGAATCGCCCAATAACTAGGGTGGTTAATAACCAGCAAACAAACAAAAAAGGGCTGACACATAGCATTTGTCAACCCCGATGCTTGGGAACGCGCTTTAACTTAAAATCAAATTCTTGTTTTTACTGAAGAACTAATTTAACGTTTGCATTCTGTAAACCGCGCTGTTTAACTTCGGATAAAGTTTTGTTAACAGCGTATTTTTGGTTGATGGAATTGATTAATTCAGTTTGGTTGTGCTTCTTAGCAACACCCCAAAGATCGGCAATTAAGTCGAAAGTACCATCGCTATTTTCAGACCAGCCTAAGTCATATTCGCCTTCTAAAGTTGCAACGATATCAGCACGAAGTCTTTGACCGTTGTAACCACGAACATCAGCATTAGTCTGAACATTGATACCAAGATCGCGAAGAGAATTTACTAGAATTTCAGCGTCGCTAATTTTGGTGCGTAAAGTACTAAAGTGAGACATAAGATTTCCTCCAGTAGAAGAGAAGTAAACAACAACTTTAAAATTAATAACCCTCTAAACAGTCATAGAGCGGATTATTTTAGATAACTGCTAGCAATTGCTAGCTCTTACTCCTGCAAACGTTAATAATTCACAGAAGGAAGCCTGTTAAAACTCCAATCGCTGATATTCAGCAATGGAGGCTGATGCAGGTCTAGCTCTTTGCCCGGCCCAATCTCTCAGGGCTGTAACCTGCTCAGTCATTGTCCGAGACAGAGGTAGGGTAGCTTTAATCGCAGCAATAATGTCTAGCTGCGTAAACTCCCTGTCTTGAGCGAAAGCATCATACATTGCAGCGATGATCGCTTGCTCGATCTCTGCACCAGAAAAACCGTCCGATATCTTGGTAAGTTGTTCTAAATCGAAGCGATTGATTTCAGAACGTCGTTTGCCAAGATGAATATTAAAGATATCTCGTCTCTCTGCGGGATTAGGTAAGTCCACAAAGAATATTTCATCAAATCTTCCTTTACGTAAGAATTCCCCAGGTAATCTCTCAACTCGGTTTGCAGTCGCCATAACAAATACGGGGGATTTCTTCTCTTGCATCCAGGTTAAAAAAGAACCAAATATACGACCAGAAGTACCACCATCAGAATCACCCGAACCACCGCCACCAGCGAAAGCTTTATCTAGTTCGTCTATAAAGAGGATTACAGGAGAAATAGATTCTGCTGTCTTTAGCGCGCTACGCAAGTTAGCTTCTGAGCGACCAACTGTTGAGCCATCATAGACTCTACCCATGTCGAGACGCAATAATGGTAAACCCCAAAGACGGGAGGTTGTTTTGGCAATCAAAGATTTACCGCAACCAGGAACGCCTAAAATTAACATTCCTTTAGGTTGTGGAAGTCCATACTCTCTGGCTCTTTCTGTAAAAGCATTGGAACGTTGCTTTAGCCAGCGTTTTAGTTCTTCTAGACCACCTACAGAATCGATAGTTTCGTCTTCTTCGATGTACTCTAGTATACCGTTGCGTCGAATTAACTGCTTTTTCTCCGAAAGAACTATCTCTACTTCGTTTTCAGTTAGTTGACCTGCTTTTACCTGGGCTTTACGGTAAACTTTCTCCGCCTCGTCTTTAGTTAAACCTAATGCAGCCTTAAGTAATTTTTCCCTGGTTTCAGTATTCAAACGCTTGGTCTTACTCTCAGCCAGTCTAGCAGAAAGCACTTGATTCAACTCAGCTAGGTTAGGTAAAGGATAATCCAATACCACAACTTCTTTTTCTAGTTCGATGGGTAAAATCTGGACGGGAGACATTAAGATAATCGCTTTTTCAGAACCCTTAAAAGATGCGATCGCGTCTCTCAACCATCTAGTTATTACCGGTCCTTCAATGAAGGGATGTAGATCTTTGAAGATGTAGATTCCTCCATCTTTCTGTCTAGTAGTCCACTCGATCGCAGCCTCTGGTGAGACAGTATTATGCTGGGTTGACTGGCGAGATTGACCATACTCGACCATTCCCCTCGTTACCGTCCACACAAATACACGCTTGTATCCAGCATTGTCTTTGGCAATTCTATCAATTGCTTGCTCTGCCCGCTCCTCTTCTGGAGTAATCAAATAGATTAACGGATACTGAGCCTGTACAAGAATATTTAGTTCTTCTTTCATAGTATCGACCCTGCTGAATTTTGACTCTATTACGGTTTTTTGACTCGGCTGTTGATGAATGGGCTTATAAACAGGATACTAATTCCCCTTCACTAGATTCTCCAGAATCCTTGGTATTGTCTGATACCTTGAGAGAGATTTCTTCTGCTACTACGCTTCCTTGTTTGCTCAGAGATACTAGATCTCCATCTCGCATTACAACCGCTGCGCTACACTCAGGACAAAAATGCACTTGATGTGTTTTTCCCTGAACAGAAGCTTCTATCTCATCTACTTTCTCTGGATACTGCATATAAAAGGCGATCGCTTTTTCTACAAGAGCAGACATTGATTCCACGTCTACAGCAGCTTTTATTTTTAATCTTCTATGCAGTTCTGGAGGTATGTATAAAGTTACTTTCTGCTTACTTTGCATATCACTAAGTTTAATAGTTACCCGGGTATGTATGTAATCTACCGATTCAAATCTTATCTGTCAAGACAGTAAGACGTTATGACGTTGTTTTTGTAATATTACTTTACAAAAGCCGAAAATTTCAATTGCTATTGACAACTTTTTAAAGTACTCAGTTGTAGCACGATCTCATCAACTGCTTGAACTACGGGAAAACTGTACTGGTTGGATGGTTGATTGGTAATAATGCTAAAGACAAGAGTGCCGTATTCTGGATGGTTGATATAACCCGATAGAGCTTTGACCCCCCTGAGAGTACCAGTCTTGGCTCTTACAGAACCTTCTGCCGTAGTATGTCGTAAACGATTTTTAAGAGTGCCACTAATACCCGCCACGGGAAGAGAAGCCAAAAAGACATCATTACCTTTTGCATTGTACATGGCTCGAAGTGTAGAGACTAAAGTTCTTGGGGTTGCCAAATTATTGCGAGATAAACCAGATCCATCTCGCAAACGATAGCCATTGGCATCAATTCCTAAATTTGTCAGAGCTTGTTGTACTGATTGAGAACCACCCAGGTATCTCAATAGAACATTGGCATAAGCGTTATCGCTTCTAAGATTAGTCACTTTAATCCAATCACTAATTGAGGTGGAGCGAATTTGCCCTTTGAGGTCGAGCTTTTGTAAAGCTGCTGCGGTGACTAAAAGCTTGATATTAGAAGCAGGAACCATATATGAGTCAGGATTTAGACTATATATATTGGTACCGCCTAAAGACTGTACCAATATTGCCCACTTACCATGACTTAAATTGGGACGTTGGAGAATCCGATCGATCGCTGGTCCTATCTGATGAGAACAGATTCCAGAAGAATTATCGTTAGCCGGAAGTGGAACGGGAATTTCGAGAGAATCTATGGTGTTATTGATACTACTGGAGCGATCGGCAAAAGCAGCTAGAGGAAAAAAAATACTATTAATACTCAAAAAAGCGATCGTTACAAAGGCACTTTCCCGCAGACGGCGTAAAAATTTCATAAAGTCAGACAAAAAATATAGTTAAACCGAAAAACTTTAGTTTGAGCCATCACCAGCTCTCAGGAAGTGCAGGGTGCTGTTCGATTGGACTAGTTCCTGGCAAAATAGGTAACAAATCCAAAATTTACTTTAATATTTACTTAGTTTTATTAAATTTAAATTTGGACTTGACTATTGAGGCAAACGATAGCTTACTATCGTTGATTTATCTAAGTTATCAATTCTAATAATCTTAATCTTTCAAACAGGTTTCCTCTCTAAAAGAAGACTGATGGCTAAAGCCGAGAAACTTTCCATCAAGGTTTTAATCGATCGTTTCGCGCTTCGTCAAGTGGTTATTGTCTAACTTTTTAAACTCTTCATTTTTCTGAAATAAATCTTTGTAGTCTGATGGGGATAGAAACCTTAGAGGTAAAAAACTCTTAAAAGACTACAAAAAAAACTATGATACGGTTTTGAGCTTAATCGCGATCGTGAGAAAGTAATTTATGACCTGACTGCCTGACACAAGTCCCTCAAAGGCTTTTCCTGTATAGGTTTGATATTTTTATAGTCAAAGGTCATTTTGGAGTAATGCGATCGCGATCTGCGCATTAATCTACCGTACTAGAGAAATATAATTTCCACGAAAAATATAGGGATTGACATAGATGTGTCAGGCAGTCAGCTCTAATGGTCAACGAAGATGGGTTGACACTCATTGGTTTCGAGGGAAAGGGCTTTATATATCATTAAGGTAAACAAGCGAGGAATATGAGCTAATTCCATAACTGTCTGTAAATCATTCAGATTTGAGATATTATATGGAAAAAGTCAGTATGATAATATAGTTGTACTGCACACGATAACGGGTTCTTCAGCAAGAGGAGCAAAACTGTAAGAGGAGCAAAACTGTGACCCACTCGATTAGTTGTAGTTGTGGCAAACTTAAAGGTATACTCAAACGCGATCGAGATGTCAATAGGTGCGTGTGCTACTGTGCTGATTGTCAAGCCTTTGCCCGTTTTCTAAAACGAGAGAATGAAATACTTGATGAAATGGGTGGTACTAGTCTCATTCAGACGATCCCTGCAAATATTACGATTACTGAAGGCATTGAAAATCTAGCTTGTATGCGTCTTACTGACCATGGTCTGTTGCGATGGTATACAACTTGTTGTAATACTCCGATTGGCAATACTCCTCCAAATCTCAACATATCGTTTATCGGTTTAGTCCACAACTGTTTGAGTTCGGATCGCAATTCCTTAGACAAATCCTTTGGTTCTGTACGTATGCAAGTAAATACTAAATATGCGATTGGAGAAGATAAGCCAAAATCGGTAGGACTTCTATCTGGTACCCTACGTTTGATTGGCATGATGCTTAAAGCTCGTTTTGATGGTAGCTACAAACATACACCATTTTTTGTTCTAGAATCTGGTACTTCTATAGTTACCCCGAAAGTACTCAACGATCGAGAGTTGAAGGACGTAATGAATGCCGTATAACAATCCGCTTGCACATTGACCAGATCGAGTTCTTTGTTGAGTTTGAGAGTTCCTCGCGAGGACTAAAACTCTTAATTTCACGATCGCAAAGAAACCTAGACTCCATTACGAGCAGCCAAAATCAATCAAGAATCAACTTCCATTGGCTCGTTATCGACTAACTGAACCTGATAGCGTTGCAGAATCATGACCAAAGTTAACATAACTTCCAAGGCAGCAAAGTTAGAACCAATGCAGGTATGAGGGCCACCACCGAAAGGAAATAGGCAAACTTGTGTCGTTTAGTTGCTGATTCTCCTATAGTAAAGCGATCGGGTTGGAAATCTGCGGTATTTTTCCAAAATTGGGGATGTCTGTGGGTAATGTAGGGCGAAATAAAAATAATCGCGTCTTGAGGAATATTAAAGCCAGCAATGGTATCTGCTGAGGCAGCTAGCTTCACCGAAAATAATACCAATTCTCAAAAATAGCTAAATAGATAACCAAATTATTTTCTCTTATAAATAGTTCCTTAAATTCAAAAGTCAAAGGCTTAGAGTTAGAAAATCAACACCTACGTCCTATGGTTGCTTGCCATCAAGAACTTTTAGATGAGTTCTTAGACAAATTTTGGGATTACTACCGAGAACTACTAGCTTATACAGATTCTCCTAGCGCAGAAGTCGCACGGGAACTAAAGTCTAAATTCTGGAAACTGTTTGATACAAAAAGTGGTTACGAACAGTTGGATAAACGAAAACGATTAACTGCTGCTATTGCATCGGAGTTGCTTCTAGTTTTGGAGCATCCGGAATTACCCCTGCATGAACTACCTGCTGAATTAGCTGCTAGAACTATGGTGCAGCGACGTAATATTAGCTATGCTACTCAGACTACTGAGGGGACTAAAGCTTGGGATACTTTTATGTCTCTTGTTGCTACTACTCGTAAATTGGGAATCAGCTTTTTTGAGTATGTGCGCGATCGCATTGGTGAGACCGGAATCATCCCCTCTCTGGCGACTATTATTCGCGAAAAATCTTCTGTTAATTAAGCGTACAGCAAACGACCTTTAGGAATGGGAATCTCGCGACCTAACTCTTGTGCTGTTTCGATCCATTCTTGAATTACAACCTCGACGTTTGTTACTGCTTCAATATAAGTTTGACCATCTGCCATACATCCTGGTAATTCAGGAACTTCTACAATAAATGCGTTATCGGATTCACTCCAATAAATGATTAGTTCGTATTTAATCGACATCACTATCCCCTAAACGATATTTAACTATGAGATTTCTAATTTGCTTAACCTGATAACCTTTAGCTTTATTACTTTTTGGTTGGATATTAATTATTTCTTCTACATTGTCTTTGGTGAAAATATAATGGTCGCCTTTAATTCTTTCTGTAAATCCTAACTTTTTTAGTAGCTGGCACAATTCAATGAATTTGATATTGTTATCAGATGTTCCTGAAAGAATTCTTTGTAGCAATTTTTCATATTTTCCCATAATCTATTTAGATCGGCGATTGCTCTTATGATTTTTCACAACCTAGAATGACATCTGCTATTGTAGACTACCTCAAAATAAACAAGCGATGCCTACGGCTAGCTTCGCAATCGCCCTTACTTAATAAATAAACTCGAATCTACATTAAAAAAACTACCTAATACTCTGGGCAGATCGCGATCGATGTCTAATTTTCCATCTAATACTTTTATCTCTATTACCTTTACCAAATACGTTGTATCGAATACAAATCAAATAACTTATCAATACTTAAAATTGGCATCTGTTCGATTATGGATTGAGATATTAGAAGGCGATCGAAAGGATCTTTATGATGCTGGGGTAAGTTTTCTAGAAAGTAAATATGATTGAGAAAAATTGGCAATAATTGAAATTGATTAATATTTTGTTGGTCTTGAATGAGTTTTGCTAGAGGTAGATTTAGTTCGAGTTTTCCTAATTGTGATTTGATTTGGATTTCCCAGACACTGACAAAGCTAATAAAAATAGTATTTCTCTCATCCATCAATAAGTTTTTGACTGTACTAGAAATCTTCTTACATTCTCCACTCCACCAGATTAAAACATGAGTATCTAATAAAAAAATCAATTTTCTCCCAGCCAAAAGCTATCGTCTAAAGGTTCGTTAAAATCTTCACTTATAGATATTTTACCTTGATGAAGATCTGGAACTCTTTTAATATTCTGCTGTTCTGATATAGCTCTTTGAGCTAAAAAATCGACAAAATCTAATACTTGTTTTTGTTTGTCTACAGGAAGAGTTTTTAATTTAATTGCGATTAAGTCTGAATAGTTATAGGTTTGATAAGTCATGATTCTAACTTTAAACTCATTGTATATTTAATTATGACTTACGGTCATTGTAGATTATCTCAAAACAGCGATGCCTATATGCGAAGCGGCTTGCACTTGTCCTAAAGGATACACCTTCGGATATCGCATTGAGTGTATCCGTGATAGACGGCTAGCTCCGCAATCGCCCTTATACCATTTCTCGAAACTAGCTAGAAAGATAGCAAATTATTTTTTATTAATTAAAATTCTTAAAACCCCTACTATGTTTAGTTTTTGAATTTTGAATTTTGAATTTTGAATTAAAACTAAGTCTCCAATGACTTTTGAGAACTGGTAT
>JASJEI010000389.1 GCA_030064795.1 Pleurocapsa sp. MO_226.B13
AAAACTGTAAACAAACAAACATTTTTACAATTAGAAACGAAAAATAAATTTAGCTTTTTAGACTTGTAATTACAAGTTGAATTGGTTGAGCTAATTTAACATGGCGTTACTTCTAAATATCTTTTTTGCCAGTTACCATGATCGAAAGAGTGTTAGCGCGGACTAGCGATGACCAAAATTTAACTAGCGACAGGGCGATCGCGAGTTTAAATGGTTCTACTGCGGATGCTTTGGGCTTACCTGCTGAAGCATATACCAGTGAGGATTTTTTAGAACGAGAAAGACGTACTATTTTTACTAATCAGTGGATTTGCGTCGGTATAAGTTCTGATTTACCTAATGTTGGCGATTTATATCCCGTCGAGGTGGCAGGGATGCCAATTGTGTTGGTGCGCGATCGCGCTAATAAAGTCAGAGCTTTTCACAATATTTGTTCTCACCGAGGTTTGCAGTTAGTTACTCAACCCTGTCAGCAGCAGAAAAGAATTCGCTGTCCCTACCATTCTTGGTCCTATGACTTAGACGGCGAACTTAAATCTACGCCGCACTTTGGTGGTTACTGGCAGGATACCTACGAAGGATTCGATCGCGTCAGTAAAAATTTACAGTCGATTAGATGTCAACAGTGGCTCGATCTGATTTTTATTAATATGTCTGGTGATGCACCACCGTTACAAGAATATCTGCAACCAGTTAGCGATCGCGGGTCGGATTACGATCTCAGCTTGCTGCGTTACGGACAAGAAATCGGTTTTGAGTTTAACGCTAACTGGAAACTGGCAGTAGAAAACTTTTCTGAAAGTTACCACCTACCTTGGGTACATCCCCAATTAAATAACTGTTCCCGCATGGAAGATCATTTCAATTTTGAAGTGGGAGAAAATCATGTCGGACAGGGGAGTAAACTATATCGCATCGGCGCGATCGGCGATTGTACTTTGCCTGTGTTTCCTAACCTAAAGGAAACAGGACGAGAAACTGTAGCCGAGTATATTTCTGTCTTTCCCAATCTGATGCTAGGAATTCATCCCGACTACTTCTTAGCTTTAATCGTTAATCCCCTCAGTCCCAGTCGTTCGGTAGAGAGGATGGCATTTTATTTTGTCGGTGACGGTGCAGCAGAGAGCGAATACGAAGCATTACGCCAGATTCCCATCGATCTGTGGAAAATTACCAACGATGAAGACTTAGAAACCATCGAACGGCTTCAGAAAGGCAGACATTCCCCTGCTTTTAATGGCGGTTGTTTTTCTCCTGCTTTGGAAACCACCGTCCATCAATTTCAATCTTTGGTCGCTAAGGCGATCGTTGGGTGAGTAGTGAGTAGTGAGTAGCGAGTAGCGAGTAGCAATGGAAAATGAGGCAAAACTGGTAATTATCGGTGCGGGGATAGTAGGCTGTAGTACCGCTTATCATCTGGCAAAACTGGGTTGGCGCGACATTGTGGTAATCGATCGCGGGTCTTTGTTTGCTACTGGTGGTTCTACTTCCCACGCACCAGGTTTGGTTTTTCAAACCAACTCTTCTAAAACCATGACCCAACTGGCAAAATATACGGTAGAGTTATATTCTCAGCTAGAAACTGAAGAAGGTTCGGCTTTTTATGGGGTAGGAAGTTTAGAAGTAGCCTATACTAAAGAGCGTTGGCAGGAACTAAAGCGCAAATTGGGCTGGGCAAAAGCTTGGGGTCTTGAATCTGCCAGTCTCCTCACTCCCGCCCAAGCGAAAGAGAAAATTCCCCTCCTGGATGAGTCTAAAATACTTGGTGCTTATTGCGTTCCTACTGACGGTATTGCTAAAGCACTCAGGGCGGCCGAAGCTCTAGCTAACTTTGCCATAGAATCTGGTGCAGCTAAGTTTTATGGCGATACCCAGGTATTAGATATAGAGGTAGAACAAGGACAAGTTAAATCTGTCGTCACTAATAAAGGTACAATTACCAGTGATAAGATTGTAGTCTGTGCTGGCATTTGGGGCCCTCTCATTGGCGAGATGGTAGGAGAAGTAATACCCCTAGTTCCCGTACAGCATCAGTATGTAAAAACTTCTCCCCTGGCAGAATTAACAGGAGAAACTAATGAGGTGGTGCATCCTATCTTGCGCCATCAGGATAAGTCGATGTATTTTCGCCAGCACTTTGATTGTTATGGTATTGGTTCTTATCAACACGAACCTTTACTGGTAGACCCCAAAGATATCCTCTCCCACAAAGAAGCACCGATGATGCCTTCAGTGAAAGAATTTACTGAGAAGCATTTTGCTAAAGCCTGGGAGTCTACCAAAGAACTGTTGCCCAGTTTAGCTGAGACAGAGTTGCCCTATAAAATCAATGGCATGATGTCCTTTACTCCCGATGGCTTCCCTGTAATTGGTGAATCTTCTCAGGTTAAGGGGTTTTGGGTAGCCGAAGCAGTTTGGGTAACTCATGGTGGAGGCGTGGGTAAAATGGTTGCGGAATTAATGACTACGGGAATTCCTAGCCTCGATTTACATGAATGCGATATCAACCGCTTTCCCAAAGTTGCTCAAAGCCATCAATATGTCTGGGCGAGTGCAGCCCAACAATATCGCGAAGTTTACGATATCATTCATCCCCTGGCACAGCAAACCCATTCTCGTCAATTGCGCCTGAGTCCTTTTTATCCCCGCTTACAAGAGTTAGGCGCGGTGTTTTTTACCAGTGCTGGTTGGGAACGTCCCCAATGGTTTGAGTCTAACGCCAAGCTTTTAGAAAAATACTCAATTCCCCAACGAGAAGGTTGGTTGGCACAAAACTGGTCGCCAATTCAGGGGGCAGAACATTTAGCAACTCGTCAAGGGGTTGCCCTTTACGACCTGACACCATTTACCAAGCTAGAAGTTACGGGAGAGAAAGCAGCAGCATACTTGCAATATCTCTGTGCCAATCAAGTCAATACCACTACTGGGAAGGTGACATACACCTCAATGCTCGATGCTAATGGTGGCATTATGTGCGACCTAACCATAACCTGTTTGGGTCAAGATAAGTTTTGGGTGGTAACTGGCGGTGCAGTGGGCGGTCACGATTTAGCCTGGATGACGTTGCATTTACCTGAAGATGATTCAGTTAAGATTGCCGATGTATCCTCTAGTTACTGTTGTTTGGGCTTGTGGGGTCCGTTAGCACCAAAAGTATTATCAGAAGTTACCAATGCAGATGTTTCTAATGAAGGCTTTTTTACCGCCCGTCAAATTTATCTTGGTGCAATTCCTGCTCTAGCCGTCCGCGTATCCTATGTAGGAGAATTAGGTTGGGAAATCTACGTTCCTACCGAATCTGGGTTAAAGGTTTGGGATTTACTCTGGGAAGCAGGTCAACCCTACGGTATTATTGCTGCTGGCGGTGGTGCGTTTGAGTCTTTGCGGTTAGAAAAAGGCTATTTGCTTTGGGGTGCGGATATTCACACCGAATACGACCCCTATGAAGCTGGTTTGGGTTTTGCGGTCAAACCTGACAAAGGAGATTTTATCGGTCGAGAAGCATTACTTGAGCGCGAAAAATATCCTAGTCGTAAACTCTGTTATCTGACTCTAGAGGATCCTAACTTAGTAGTGATGGGCAAAGAGCCAGTCTTATCTGGGGAGAAAATACTAGGCTATGTCACCAGTGCGGGTTACGGTTACAGTCTGGGTAAGTGTATTGTTTATGCCTATTTACCTCTTAACTACACCAAACCAGGTACTACCGTGGAAATAGAATACTTCGGCGATCGCTATTGGGTCACAGTAACAGAGATTAGATCTCTGGCATAAGTTTTTTGACATCCTCCCGCCACTAAGTTCCTAACGTCGCTATAGTGGGGGATTACGACTCTTGCGAATTGGATTTTCTGCTTCTTAGATTCTTATTGAGAAGAAGGGAAAAACGATTGAGAAAACTGGCAAGAGAGAGCAACAAGCACAGTACGAATACTAATTGTTGGCATCTTCGATCGCATCGCTCGCATCTTCTCCAGCATCTTCGATCGCATCACTGGCATCTTCTCCAGCATCTTCGATCGCATCACTGGCATCTTCTCCAGCATCTTCGATTACATCTTCATTTCCTTCACTATTAGGGGTTTGAGTTGATTCTTGACAAGCTCCCAATAAGAGAGATAAGACTAAGATCGAAGATAAAGTTATTTTTTTTAAATTCATAATCGTTTGACAATTCTGTTTTGATAGTCAATCCTTCTTTAGATTATAAATCGCTGTTTGCGAGCTTTGCCATTGTCATACCATTTCTTCTTAAAGTTGCACTTAATATTTTTAGTTTAGATCTCACGCAAAGGCGCAAAGAGGGCAGACCCCGCGTCTATCACGGATACACTCAATGCGACAAGTGCAAGCCGCTTCGCATATCGGCGCAAGACGTTTATCCCCGAATGGGGGCAAGGGAATGCTGCCCTAGCAGAGAGGTTAAATTTTAGAAGAGTGCATTAATCTTGTTTCTAGAAAGATCGAGTGTATGTAATTTAGACGATCGCAAATGAGGAATTTCTGAGATCGGATTGTCACTCAAGTCAAGCGATCGCAATCGTTCCAGTTCTGATATAGCAGAAATATTCTCAAGAGAAGACAAAAGACAAAGAACTAATAACGACTTAATTATTCATCCGACTCAAAAAAGTCTTCAGGCGATCGCTCTGAGGATTGGTCAAGACTTTTTTGGCATCTCCTTGTTCTTCGACAACTCCTTGATTGAGAAAGATAACGCGATTAGCTACTTCACGCGCAAAGTTCATTTCGTGAGTGACTACTACCATCGTCATCCCTTCTTCGGCTAATTGTTTCATTACCGTTAACACTTCGCCGACTAATTCTGGATCTAAAGCACTAGTAGGTTCATCAAAGAGAATGATTTCGGGTTGCATACACAGACTACGGGCGATCGCCACGCGCTGTTTTTGTCCCCCCGATAACTGTTCGGGATAGGTTTCGGCTTTATCACTCAACCCTACTTTATCGAGATAGTGCAAGGCACGATCGCGACATTCGGCTTTTGATTCTTTTAATACTTCTGAAGGGGCTAACATCAAGTTTTGCAGTACGTTTAGATGGGGAAATAAATTGAATTGCTGAAAAACCATTCCCACCTTAGTTCTTAGTTCTCGTAATTTTTGCGAACTAATATTTGGTTGGGAAAGGTCCATCCCTATTACCTTCAGCTTGCCACCATTAATCGTTTCTAGACGATTGCAACAGCGTAGCAGGGTACTTTTCCCACAACCAGAAGTGCCAATTATTGAAACTACATCTTTTTTATATAGTGAAGCGGTAATTCCCCGTAGTACCTCTAAGGGGCCATAGCTTTTGCGTAAGTTATTAAACTCAATAATAGGAGTAGTAGCTGTCATTATTATTTAATATGTAGATGTTTTACTAACAAAATATCTCGATTTGTTCGCAACAATTGTCATTTTCATAACTTTTTGGCTACAAACAAATAGTTGATGCTCCTGGCAGTCAATAGTTATTTATTCAGGTTCATCAATATATATCTTAAGATAGATTTTAAGACTAAAACAATCTGAAACTAGATCGCTAGACAAAATATTTATACAAATATTAAATTTAATCCTAATACAATTGCCAAATTGTCAATGTTATGAATTAGCTAATATCTTGATAAAATTGCGATAAATTGTTATATTTACTACTTTTTTACGACATGAAAAGGCGTAATCTAAGCGATTAAGTCTTAAGTCTCTAAGTTTTATATTGATTGAAGCAGATATTTGCAATTTAAATCTTAGTTGTATTTTTGAGCGAGTAGTATGTTCAAAATACAAATTATCTTGCATCATTTTAAATGGAGCTTTTTCAATCAAATTAAGCTAGAAAAAGCTAACTAATATGTAAAAATTTACAACTAAAACTATAGATACGTGCTTTTTAAAAAGCCATTCAATGTTATGAATCGAGAAAAGGAAAAAATAATAGTTAAAAATGAATCATAAAAATATACTATCTTGGTTCAAAAAGCTAGCTTGGGGTTTAGTTGGATTGCTGACGATCGTCAGCTTGCACTTTGGTTTGGCTGCATCATTAAATGCCCAACAAGTGTTAGAGGTAGGCACGGAGCCAGCTTTTCCGCCCTTTGAAATGCAAGCACCAGATGGTCAAGGTTTCACGGGATTTGATATCGATTTATTTAAAGCAATTGGAGAAGAAGCAGATCTAGAAATTCGGTTTCAGAGTATGCCCTTTGATGGGTTGATTCCTGCTTTACAATCGCAAAATATCGATGCAGCGATTAGTGGCATGACGATTACTGCCGAACGCGCCCAAACAGTAGATTTTTCTCGTCCCTACTTTCGTTCGGGTTTGGCGATCGCAGTCAGGAAAGAAAATGCGAACGAGATTCAAAGTTTTGAGGATCTAGAAAACAAAAAAATTGCCGTGGCGATCGGCACTACAGGCGCGCAGGAAGCGGAAAAAATACCAGGGGCAGAAATATCTACTTTTGATAACTCCGCTTTAGCCCTCCAAGAATTGAGCAACGGCAATGTAGATGCGGTAGTTAATGATGCTCCCGTTACCCTCTATGCCATCAAGGAGGGGAATTTAAATGATATTGAAGTAGTAGGGGAACTGTTAACCGAAGAATACTATGGTATCGCCCTACCCAAAGGTTCGCCTAACCTGGAAAAAGTCAATGCTGCCTTAGATCAGTTACTCCAAACAGGTAGATATCGGGAAATATATCAACAGTGGTTTGCTGGCGAACCCCCCGATTTACCTCTAGTTGCTCCCGCCCTACAGGGAGAAGGTGCTAGCTTCGATTGGGTGCAAATGTTCCAAACTCTGTTGTGGGGTGCTTTGGTAACAATCATGCTTACCGCTTTTTCCGTCTTTTTTGGTTCGATTGGTGGAACGTTGCTGGCGATGGCATCTATTTCTGACCTTAAGCCTCTGGGTTGGTTGAGTCGCATTTATGTAGATTTCTTTCGCGGTACGCCTTTGCTAGTACAGATCTTTATGATTTACTTTGGCATACCGTCGTTACTCCAGCAGCTTGGTTTAGAAATTAGCTTTAACCGTCTTGGGGCTGCGGTGGCAGCTTTGAGTCTCAATTCCGCAGCCTATTTAGCCGAAATCATTCGCGGTGGGATTCAATCGATCGACCAAGGACAGTGGGAAGCTTCACAGTCAATGGGAATGAGTTGGCTGCAAACCATGCGTCACGTTATTTTTCCCCAAGCTTTTCGTCGTATGATTCCTCCTTTGGGTAATGAATTTATTACCCTGATTAAGGATACCAGTTTGGTAGCGATTATCGGTTTTGAAGAACTCTTCCGTCAGGGACAACTGATGGTAGCTACTACCTATCGCGCTTTTGAAATTTATGCAGCAGTGGCTTTGATTTATTTGGTTTTAACCTTTGTTGCCTCTAGATTCTTTAGTTGGTTGGAAAAACGCTTTAATCCCGTTCGACGTGCCAACAAAAAAGAAGCAAAACAAACGTCTTCTAGACAAGAACAGTTAGTAGGTACGAAATAACGACTAGCTAGAACACCGATTCAGTAATCAGTTTTTTATATTACAAGACGAAACATTTAATCCAAAAACAAGGGTTTCAGCACTTACTTCCCACCCCAATGTTAAGAAATTTTAAA
>JASJEI010000390.1 GCA_030064795.1 Pleurocapsa sp. MO_226.B13
TGATGACCCTGCTCCAGCAAAAGCGCGATCGCACCATCTAAAGTAGCTGTGCCAACACGAGCTGCATACTCATTGAGCTTCTCCCAAGTTTCTTGAGAAAGCCTCACATTGTACTCAATTCCTACTCCTTGGGTATAGGCTATTCCTTCTGGGGGCAACTCTTTGATTGACGAGTTTAGCTCCAACTCTAAATAATCTTGAGATATTAATTCAGTCTTACCGTTATCTAGTTCCACGACCGCATCTTTCTTATTCGGTATCTGACTTATTATCCCAGATCGATTGGGAAATAGAGGATGTGTCCGAGAGACAATTATTCTGTGTCCGATTGTTAGTTTTACGGACACAGTATTTTGCTTTGGTTTGATTTCGGACGCTAGCTCGGACACAACCCTACCTGATGGAGCTTTGTTACCAGCTAATTCTACTGCTTTAATCCACACCTCTCTTTGCTGTTGGGGTTCGAGCTTAGTTAAAGACCTTATTTGCCATTCAGAAGTCGGAATTATTGCTATATTTTTCTCTGTGTCTGAGTCATTTTGTGTCCGATTCGGACACAGTTGCAGAATGTTATCTACAACGGTCGCAGCATCAATCAAACGATAAGGATGACGGCGACGCATACCAAATCTATCTTCACAGTATTGCTCAAATGATGAGTGGGTTGATTTGTACAATTTCCGATCGCGAAGCTCTTTTAAAGCACATCCCGCCTTATAAAATGCACGTTCTACCTCGCGTTCTAAGATTAATCTATCCCGTTCTTCATCATAGGTCAGTTGAGGGGATTCGACGATTTCGATGTCGGTTTTAGATTGTTCTGAATTAACCATAATCTGTCTCAACTGTGTCTCTAACCCCCAATTTTCTTTGAATTTTCAACCTGGAAAACGGATACAAGAAAGCACCAAATAAATTTTCAATAACATTGCTGATGAGAATCTAAATAAGCGATCGCAGTATAAGTCGTTCATTCTCAGCGTAAGCTGCACATAAACTTTATTATCCATGAATACATGGATACATAGCCACATATTAACATATTGTAATTTCAGAATTCCGAGAATACATGGATATAATATGAGAAGAATTAAAAATATCTTTAAAAATATAGAAGTAAATTCTGAGGAATGCCAAACCCCGATCCTTCTCCCAAAACAAGATTCAAAACCAAACGCAAAGAACCATTGACGGAAAGTTTGTCGTTGAGAATTCCAGCGTCAATGAAAGTAAAACTAGAGGAACAAGATGATTGGCGAGAACTGGTGAGAAATGCGATTGCCAAAGAACTTGAATCTTCATAGAAATAGAGCGAGATAAACGAGGTAGAGATCGAGATTTTCTGAAGAATACAAGCTTGTAAAGGCTATTAAGGGAAAAGCTATGAGTAGTGAAAATTTATTAACTAGAATTACGATCGAGCCGAATATATGTTCGGGAAAACCCTGTATTAAAGGACATCGTATCTGGGTTTCACTGATTTTGGATTTACTAGCTGCGGGGGAAACACCAGAAGAAATTCTTCAAGCTTATCCGAGTATCAGTAGAGAAGATATTTTAGCCTGTATTGCCTATGGTGCAGAGATAGCTAGGGATAGTTATGTAGAAATTCCACTACATGGGAGTAAAGAAGAAATAGTAACGTGAAGTTGAAGCTGGATGAAAATGTCGATATCCGAATATTTGAGTATCAACCAATAGAAACAGATAGTTAATTTAAGTAATTATAGTTAAGTTCCAGTCCTCAGTCGATTGCTTAATCAACCATCTAACAGCCTATCGGCTTCAATTAACCAGATAATTATCATGGTTAATTGCTATGGCTCAATCTCGATTTAAGTCTTCTTTTCTTGGCGATCGCTCTGCTCTAGCTAAGTTTAATCCCAATTTAGTGTGTCACAGTTGGCAGGAGTTAGAAACCTACACTAATAACTGTCAAGCCTGTGGGCTGCATAAGTCTCGTTCTCAAGTGGTTGCAGGACGCTGCAATGGTAATAGAGAAGCAGATTTACTAATTATTGGGGAAGCACCAGGGCGGGTTGAGGATGAACAAGGACTGGCTTTTGTGGGGGATTCAGGTAAGCTGCTGGATATTATGCTGGATTCGGTGGGATTAGAGTCTTGGTACATAACTAATGTAGTACGCTGTCGTCCTCTGGGAAACCGCAATCCTACTAAGGCTGAGTATCAAAGCTGCTGGGGTTTTCTTCAAAGTGAAATTGCCCTAGTAAAACCTTTAGCGATCTTGGTTTTGGGTAAAGTCGCAGCCAGAACTCTATTGGGTACAGCAGCTAAGTTTGAGAAGCTGATGAGAACTAAACATCAGTATTTTGAATATCCTGTGTGGGTAGCATATCACCCAGCCTATCTACTCAGGCAGCCTCAACTGACAGAGCATAGTCCTAAATGGGAAGTGTGGCAGGTATTGTGCCAGGTAAAGCTTTATCTGGATGGCTTGCGCCGTGAAGATAACGAAAGATCGTTATTTAATTAATCAGATAAGCTATTATGCCAAGAACCAATAATCGGAGTACTAGCACTAAAACTAAGGCTCAAGCTAAATGTACTTTAACTATCAAGCCTCGGGTACTCTCCAATAATTTGAAATTGTTAAATGCTGCTATTAGCAGTAATCAAAAGGGGTTAGACCGAGTACAGATAGAAGTAGGTGAAGGTCAAAGTATTTTTAGCGTTGCTGGAGACACTATCGGCGTAAAGGTACATCACAAAGCCACTAAAAGCAAGCAATTCCCTTCTATTCAAGTAAGTTGCAGACAATTTATGAATTTGGCTAATAGGTTAGACAACACAAGTCAAAACCTAGAGCTATGTAAAGAACAGGTAACTATTTCTAATAAGAAAAATACCTATCAGCACAAACTGGTTACGTATAAAGAGGTACTACCCCAAAACAAATCTCAGTTCACACCAACAGTAGTAGTTGAAGCAGCAAAATTCAAACAAGCTCTAGAAAGAGTAGTTCCTTTTCTCAATAGTGAAGCTAAAGAAATCACTAGTGGTGTTTGTCTGCAAATTAAACGCTCTGAGCCAACTGAATTTGATAATGGCTCGATTCAACTAACCATGACAGGTTTATCCGAACCTGGCATGGGAACTACCACTATTACAGTCGAACCAGTAGAAAGCGACGATAGCGGTAATACAGGTGATATTGTGCTTATTTTGCCCAAAAAAGCAATTGCCTTTATCGCAAGTCAGGCAGCTAATTTCATCATTTCTATAGCAGAAGGTGCGGTGCGGTTTACCTGGGATAATATTGAATGCACTCTTCAGACTCTAAAAGGCGAAGAGTATCCAGATCTAGACCGAGTTAAAGCTTCTATTGACAAAAATGATATTTCAGTTGAATTTAATCGACAAGAATTACTTAACGCTTTAAAAAGGCATCAGGTAATGTCATCAGAGATTACTTTTAAAATTGAGTCAGATAATTGCCAATTGGTACAGGCAACCGAATTAGGTAGTGGAGCAGAAAATCTATTTTGTAGTTGCGATCGTGCAGAATTAATTACTCTTCATCTACACATAGATTACCTGATTAAAGCTATATCGGCTATTGAAGGTGAAACAGCAGAATTCAAACTAAATTTAGAACCTGATGAAGACGGTGATATTGCTAATACCGTAGCTATACAAGATGAGAATAGTCTGTACTGTTTAATGCAGTTAGTTTCTGAAGATTAAAAGCTTATTGATAAGTCCTAGCGGACAAGTATGGCAAATATTGTACCTAAACCCATCGGTCTAGGTACATTTGAGAATTTTCAATTCAAGAAAAACATGACTTTACAAATCAGATATAGACCTATTCAGTTTAGTCAGGTGATAGGACAGTCCGTGGCTGTAAATGTTGCTATTGCCAGTCTAAATCAGGATCGGATTCAATCAACCTATTTATTAGTTGGCCCTTCAGGTTCGGGTAAGACCACCTTAGCTAGAATTATGGCGAGAGCTTTAAACTGTACCAATCCTAATGGAGTTGAACCCTGTAATCAATGTGATTCTTGTCAGGCTCACCTTAAGGGAAGACAAAGCGCGATCGCAGAAATTGATGGAGCAGATCGCAATGGGGTTGACGACGTTAGAGAGATTATCGAAAAATGCCAGCTCAACACAATCGGTTCTAAGTATCGGGTTTACATCATTGACGAGGCGCATATGATGTCAAAATCGGCTCAAAATGCGATGTTAAAGCTGTTGGAAGACCCTCCTAAAGATACGATATTTCTACTCTGTACTACAGAAGAAGAAAAACTTCTAGAAACCATTAGATCGAGAGCTAGAATCCTTCGATTTCATACTGTGGACAAAAATTATGTAGTAGGTTTTCTGATGGCTGTAGCTCAGCAAGAGGAAATTTCTCTAACTACAGAAGAAGCTCAAAGAATTTATGATTACCACAAAGGTTCTATCAGGCAATGTCTACAAACGTTAGGTACAGTCTCCTCAAAGGTGACGGTGGCAGATCTTTGTCCGCAGATTCCTCAAGAGGAGATACATAACTTGTTATTAGCGTTCGATGTTCGCGATTATCTAGCTATTAACGAAATTCTACGGAGAGTTACCAACAATGGCTTTTACCCCAAAGATTTGCTGACCACTTTGATCGATACGACGATCGATTTGATGGCGATGCCCGACACCAGCCGTAACTTCGTAATCAACGCCAATCGAGTATTAGAAGCGATCTTGCCTGCTGTCAATCGATTGGGTAATAGTTCCCATGCTCTAGTTGACTGTCGCTTAGCTTTATATGAGGCCGTAACAGTTTGGCAACCATTAGCTCCTGAACCAATTCAGGCTGAAATTGAAAACACATTAGCTACTCATGCTGGCGAGCGAGTCGTCGATCTGTATCAAGATCGACATCAATCTCAAGCTATACCTCAGCTAGAATCAGTATCCCAGGTCACAGATCGGTCTATGCCACTGCATCAAGCCGCAGTTACCCTACAACCCGAGCGAGAAATACCTCAAGTCGAGCGACAACTGGCTCCTCAGTTTGCTAAGTGGTTCAACAGCTAGTGACATCTTCCAGCGCTCTATCCGTAGGATGAGCGCGGGCTTCCAACTTTCGCAAGTTGGTATTTCTGGATCGGCACTTATCTAGGCAAAAAACCCCCAACAGTACGCCATTCGCAATTTAATATTATTAATTGTTACTATGATTTTTCTCTTCTCAGGGAATGACAAAATTCTCATCGAACAACAGATCGAACACATACTGAGTCAATATCAGTTGAGTAAATACAGTAAATTTGAAGATTCCAAAGAGGCTTATCTAAGATGTCTTACTATTAGCTTACTCACCAAAGTTACGGCTACTGTAATAGAACTTCCTCAAGTTCAGTTAGATTTAGATATAAGTATGGTATCCAGACTACACAAGTCAAAAAATCTGCTGTTTATAGTCTGTCCTAGTTTTAATAGTCGTACTAAATTGGGTGAGGCATTAAAACCGTACTTAGTTAGTAATTCCAGCCTACCTAACAACTGGAATAAACAGGGGATTAAACAGGCGATCGATTTTTATGCTCGGCAGTTTGGCTTGAATTTGACCCCAGAAGTCAAGGCGTATTTGCATTTGGCTTTAAATAATAATTTTTCTTTATTGCGCTCGGGATTGGATTCTTTAGCTTTATTATCAACAAATCCACCTCTTGATTTAGTCAAGGAAGTTGTTCCCGACCTATATGCTACTGCCATCGACCTAAAGCAATTAATTCTCCAACGAAAACGGGGTGAGATCAAGTCTTATGTAACTAAGTTAAGAGCCTTTGCTCACGACCAAGTGATTTTAGCCAGTCTCGGCACACAGTTTACTATGTTGATGCAGACGGCTATTGGTATCCAACAGAATTTGAGTGATACAGATATTGCCAAATTAGCTGGAATAAAAAATGTCAAGCGACTCTACTTTTTACGCCAAGAGTTAGAACATATATCGATAGAACAACTAATTTGGCTCAACAGGTCAATTAAAGATACTCAAAGACAGCTAAATTACAATACCTGCGATTTAACAGCTAGATTGATGATGATGTGTTGTTGGTAACGAAGCTGTTAGCTATTAGCTAATAGCTAATTAAAAGCATTGTCTTTGAGTTGAAAAATTTGATATTTGGTAATAATCTCTCGATTTGCCGCTACTCCAAACTTGCTTCTAATTGATTCCATATGAGTATTCAAAGTGGTCTTAGCTATGCGAAGCTTTCCCATAATACTAACGAGAGATTCTCCCGTCACATAAAGCTGGAAAATTTCTCTTTCTTTGGGAGTAAGTTTTTCTGTAGTTGAATCTAAGTCTTCAAACAATTCAATGAGAGGACCGAGTAAGAACATATAGCTATCAGACGATAGATCTTGAGAATAATAAGTTCCACAACTTTCTATAGCCTTAACTGCTATTAATAACTGTTGTTCTGCTTGCTCTTGATTGATAATTCCCTGGCAACCAATAGAACGCAGTTGGGCAATTAGTTTGTCTCGATCTTCTGCTAGATAAATTACTTGAGCTTGGTTTTCAATTAAAGACTTAACAAATGCGATTGTCTCTTGTGCAGAAACAAAGTCGCTTTTGACAATCACCAGGTCAAGAGGTGTCAAAAACTCTTTTAAATTGTTTCGGTCTAGGTCTTTTGAGGCAATATGATGCCATTCATAATCAGGGACTAGGTTTTGAAGTCCCAAACCATAAAAAGGATTGTTACTAAATAAGGCGATAGTCTTCTGCATTAACGAGTCAAGGAGAACTGTTATCTATTTTAGTCGGCTATTTCTGAATCGTTAAGTTTGGCAACTTTGGGAAAACGTAATTAATACTTTACGTCTGGTGTGAATTAATTTAACCTTTTGAACTGCCTAGCAACAATCACGATCGTATAACTCAATTTATGTCTAATCGTGTCCATAGAGATTTTCAACAGCTAACAGCTAATAGCTACGAAATAATAACTTTTCGACGAAGCTTCTTGGTGAGCATTACATGCGGGTTTATGCCCTTTAGGGTGCAAGCCCTTTGTTTGCGGACTGAGCGTGAGGGACGGCGAACCTGAGTCGCCATGTCCAACCACGCTCGTAAAAATTCCGCGGGTCTCACCGCTAATTCACACTAAGCGTACTTTTTAAATTAATGCGTTTTTCTCTTTACAGTGGGATTTCCCATTCAGAGGCGCAATAAAAAATCTAGGCAAAGTTGGGTAAACTTATGCAGACGTGATACCAAGCGCGTTTGTATTATTAAAAATCTCAAAAGTGTTATTAAACTTGCCTAATAACTTTCACGCTCGTACTTGAACAGGCAGACACAAACCGCTTGGGCTACTTTCTCCCTCGCTTCGGCAATAGGACTCAGACGAGCCATCTCTGCCCCCCGCACCACGGATACGAAGATGAAGTGCTTGACTCCCTCTCGTTTGGCTGCCTCCAAGAGGTTCAAATTGCCCTGGTAATCCACCTCCCAGAGCGTCGGTTTTCGTCTAAACGAACGGGTTCCAATAGAAGAGAACACTACGTCAATCCCCTGGCAAAGACCCTTGAGGGTTTCGGGGTGAGTAGCGTGACCCACAAAAATGTCACCACACCGAGAAGG
>JASJEI010000391.1 GCA_030064795.1 Pleurocapsa sp. MO_226.B13
GTTTGTCAGCAAAAACTAGGGATCTGGCAACTTCAACGAGCGATAATCGCGATCGCCAGCTAATTTTAGCTAACTATCAGTTACAGACAGCAAATCGCGACTTATTAAACTTAAATCGAGATTTAGAACATTTTGCTTCTCTAGTTTCTCATGACTTACAAGCACCCTTACGTTCTTTAACGATGTTTTCGGAGTTGTTAATCGATGAATATCGTCACGAGCTAGATCCACAAGCTCAAAAATACCTAGAGCGCATAAGTAATAGTAGCTCAAAAATGCAAGCTCTAATTGAAGACTTACTAGCTTATTCCCGGGCGGGGAAAAGCGAACAAACCTGGATTGTGGTAGATCTTAACCAGACTTTACAGCAAGTTCAAGAAAATTTACATGATTGCATCGCCTCGGAACAAGCTCAAATTAATGTTAGTAATTTGCCGAAAATCCTAATTAACCCCACAGAAATTCTACAGCTACTCCAAAATTTACTGGAAAATGCGATTAAATTTAGCGACTGTCAATCCCCTCAAATTGAAGTGACCGCAGTTCAAAGAGAACGAGAATGGCTGATTTCCATAACTGATAATGGTATCGGCATCGCAGCCGAATTTCACTCAGAAATCTTTCAGGTTTTTAAACGTCTCAATTCAGCTGAGACTTATCCAGGAACGGGAATGGGATTAGCTATCTGTCAAAAGATTGTAGAACGTTACGGTGGCAAAATCTGGGTAGAGTCTAGCTTGGGCGAAGGCTCTACTTTTTACTTCACTTTACCTTTAGATATTTGTCCGCAAACTCTTGCTCCTCAACCTTGAAATACTCGCTCTCTCTGGGTTTTCTGACTGCTACTATTTTGCTCTCGATATCAACTCGAAATTATTTTCTGCTATTGTGTAGCATTAAATACATATTTACTGACAACTAAAAATTCGGAACGCTATACTGTCCTAGGCAAGAAATTCACTTGATAACTTGGTAATTTTGTCAAAAGTAAGTTATCTATTAAATCTATTAGCGACCTTAAAGCTCGTTTATAGAATTTCTCCCCATCACCACCCAAACTATAGTCTTAGATGGTTGTTGAAAAACCTAAGTTGAGCTAGCAAACTCGACTAAAACAACATTTTTGTTTCCTTATTTCAATAGGTATTTCGATCATGAGAATGCTAGAGATTAGCCCGCTCAAAAAACATCCTGTCAAGAAAAAACCTACAACAAATAGCTGAAAAACATTTATTTGTTACATATATAACAATAGATTTAGTTTTTATTTGTTAGAAAAGATCTGCAAAATAATTTTCTGAATAATGCTAAATAATTCGATTTATTTACATTTACAAATTCTTAACTAGATCTTCAAACAATCTTTATCGAAATTAGGCGATCTTACTCATGCAAACCAGCAAAAAAATTAGGCACGATGAGATTAAAGAAGATAGTTAATCGGTCAAAATACATAATTGTTCTTCGATGCGATCGAGATCATTTATCAGAACAAGATTTTGTTGGTTAAATAAACCAAGATTGCTAAAAACGCATCAATTGAGATTTACCAACATAAGTAAATTAAGTAGGCAGTCGCTCGACTAGCCTCATTTATAAGCCAACTATCAAAGCGAAGGAGTAACTCATGGACATAGCACAGCCAAGAAAATCAAAAATCGATATATTCTCTCCATTGCGTAAGTGGTTAGATAATATTGAATTCAACAATAGCGTTCTCGCTCATCGTGTTTGTAAATTAATTCCCAGTCAATGTCCTTTTGAACGCGAGATCAAATTCTGGGGACGTACTATTTTAAGAATTCCGCCCATGTGTAAACTAAACCCTCTTTACAATGAGGTGATTGCTCTCCGTTTTCGTGCGATTTGTTACTTGGCAGATGTTTGTGGAGAAGATGTTAGCGTCTACTGTTAAGATGCAATAAAATTGAGACATCTTTTTCTCCTTTATAGGCAATCGTGGCAATAATCGCGCTAAAAGCTTGGTATCTAGAACAATACGAACCAATTAAGAAAGTAATTCAAAAACCTTTTACCCTACGTTTGAGCAGGAATAGCTTGTTAAAGACAGGTTTGCGAGCAGATTTTTTAGACGATCGCTCGTCAGTAGAAGGCTCAGACTGGTTTCAATTGTATCTAGAAGGTAGAACTGTAGAGTTTTATATCCAAGGAAGCGGTAGTTACATAGTTTCTAATATTGATTTGGTTTCGCAAGAAATCTATTTCACCAAATGCACTAGTATATCTGGACTCGAACCAACAATCTATTACAGTCCTCAAGATCATTATCAACCAGCTAACGAGGCAATTACTTCGGCTCTAGAGAGTATTATTGATAAATTAGCTAAGCGATCGCGAATTCCTCTCTCTTTAGAGGTAACACCGCGCTCTAGAGAATCTCCCCTACGCCTCAGCAACAGTCAGTTTAGAAAGATCGCTAAAAGCCTATTATTAATCGCCGATGTCACCCCCATCAGCAGCATTCCTGGGGAAAAACAACCCAATCTCTTGATCGACCCTAATGTGTGTGTCGAGTTGGGTTACGGTATTCAAACTAAAGACAATGGGCAGATTTTGTTGCTTAAGATGGAGCGTTCAGATCTAGAAGGAGCAATACCTTTTGATATGGCCAACTATAAGCAACTGAGCTTTGCTAGTGCCAGTCAAATAGCCAAAAGTTTACCCAAGCTAATGGATACCTTATTACAAAGATACAATTTGTTCTAAGTAGATCCACGCTAATTAAACGTAAAATAGATTATGTTTGTAGTAATGAGCGCGAGGGACGCGGAATCGAATTCCGCTTGTCCAATCGCGCTGTTGGCAAAGAGCGATCGCAACCACTACGGTTACTAAACATTAACCCTAAAGGGTCTACTACGAACTTTATTTTAGTTGAGTTACTTAGAAAAATGATTTGTGACCGATGTATATCAAATACTGCAAAATTAAAGGCAGGTAATGGGTTAAACTTTAGTTGAGAACAATTCCTATAAAAAGGACTTAATCAACTTGTGGCGATAACTGAGTATAATTACTTCGGTTGCCCGAAAAACAATATGGAACAATCAGTAATTCTTCAGCTTAATAACGTTACTAAAAGCTACGCCAGTAGAAGCAAGTCTAGTAAAAACGGAAGACATATGTTGGTTCTAGACCATGTTAATTTAACTTTAAAGCATGGAGAATTACTAGGTTTGCTTGGCCCTTCAGGATGCGGGAAAACTACCTTATTGAGAATAATTGCAGGTTTTGAGTCGATTTCGCAAGGGACAGTAGAAATAGCAGGCAAGGTAGTTTGTACCAATTGTGATTTTGTAGCTGCTGAAAAACGCAATACAGGAATGGTTTTTCAGGATTATGCCCTCTTTCCCCATCTCACCGTAGCTGAAAATATTGCCTTTGGCTTGAAGAATCAATACAAACAGAGTAAAAGTATCTTAAATAAGAAAAAACCAGACAACCAACCCATAAAATCAAGAGTAGCCGAAGTTTTAGAATTAGTCGGACTGACAGGTTTAGAGAAGCGTTATCCCCATCAACTGTCTGGCGGACAACAACAACGTATTTCCCTAGCTAGAGCTTTAGCACCACAGCCAGCTTTGATTCTGTTAGACGAACCCTTGAGTAATTTAGATGTTCAGGTACGTCATCGTCTGAGAGCCGAAATTCGGGCAATACTAAAAGCAGCAGGAACATCGGCAATTTTTGTGACTCACGATCGCGAAGAAGCCTTGGCTATTTCCGATAAAATTGCGGTAATGCATAACGGTAAAATAGAACAGGTTGGTACACCAGAAGAAATATATCTTAATCCTGCATCTCGTTTTGTTGCCGAGTTTGTCACCCAAGCTAATTTCTTACCAGCAAGGCAAGAAGGTCGATTTTGGCTAACCGAACTAGGAAAAGTACCAATCTCTAAGGCTGAGATAGAATCGTCAGGAGCAACATCGTTTCAACAGGGAGATTTGATGTTGCGTCAAGAAGATATTACTCTTGCTCCCGATTTTAGCTCCCCAACAGTCGTTAGAGAAAGGCAATTTTTGGGTCGAGAATATCACTATTGCCTAGAAACAGCATCGGGGAAAAAAATTCACGCTCGTACCAGTCTTAATAATGCGATCGCAGTAGGGACAAAAGTCAACTTGTCGTTGAATATAAGTTCGCCTAGAGTTTTTCCTGATTCTATCAGTGCTGAAAAGCCACTGGCTAGAGTATAGAATCAGATGAGATCTTATTTATTCAAGTCCAAGTGAATTATCGCAATCCAGCACCAACCGTAGATATAATCATCGAGCTAATAGATCGACCCTCACGACCAATTGTGTTAATTGAAAGAAAAAATGAACCTTATGGTTGGGCAATTCCAGGGGGATTTGTTGACTACGGAGAATCGATCGAAACCGCAGCCGTTCGAGAGGCAAAGGAAGAAGTCAGCCTTAAAGTCGAATTAATCGAGCAATTTCACGTTTATTCCGATCCCCAAAGAGATAGTCGTCAACATACTCTGGCGATCGTTTTTATTGCTAGTGCCAAAGGAGATCCCGTCGCTGCCGATGATGCTAAAAGCTTGGGTGTATTCCATCAGTGGGAGATCCCCCAAAATCTCTGTTTCGACCACGATCGCATTATCAAAGACTATTGGATATATCGTAACTATCGTCGTAGACCTAAGCTGTTGAGCTTTTAATTTGTTACTTGAAGTTAAGCAGGAGAAGTAGGGGAGGCAGAATGGATTTACAACCAGTAAATACATACAGCATTTTGCACGACTAATTAATACATCGGGCAATTCAATTTATGGAAAAGCAGATCCATTTATCTGCGTTTATCTGCGTTTATCCGTGGACTCTATCTTAGTAAGGTGGGCAAAAATAAAGTCGCGAGCGTTCAATCTTGACTAACTTCGGAAATTTTGCACTAAAGTATATGCGAAGCCCTAAAGGACTCGCTGCGCATCGCGGTATCCTTTAGGACTAGCTTCGCGTCGCCCACCCTACCTCTGTTTAATCTTGAAGAGTGATAAAAGAGTGATAAAAGAGGGATAATGAACGACTAATGACCAATGACCATAATGTAGAGCAAGTTCAAACTATAGAAGAAATATCTTTAAATGCTCTGCCTTGTTTGCAGCAAATCCTTTATGATGGTTGGATTTTGCGCTTTGCAGAAGGATATACCAAACGAGCTAATTCTGTAACTCCTTTGTACTCAGGTTGGCAAGATTTGACTAGTAAAATTCAGCGTTGCCAAGATATCTACCGCGATTTTAACCTCAAGCCAATTTTTCGCCTCGCCAATATCCCTAGACTAGAGATTCTAGATCGCACTTTAGATAAACTGGGATATCAACAACAAGATACAGTTAGCGTTCGGGTAAAAACTCTTGGAGATCGCATTTCGACGGACAATTTAGTTACCCTCAACGACGAAATATCAGAAGAATGGTTAGACCAATATGTCCACGCTGTTAATTTACCGATACAACACTGGAATACTCTCTCAATCATGCTAGAAATTATTCCTAATCCAACTTGCTATGCCTTATTGCGCGATCGACAGCGTTTTTGTAGTTGTGGTTTGGGGGTTTTAGAAAATAATTATTTGGGACTTTTTTTTATCGCTACTGCAAAACAGCAACGAGGCAAAGGTTATGCTACCCAGTTAGTCTCGGCGATGTTGAATTGGGGTCGAGATCGTGGTGCAACCCAAGCTTATGTTCAGGTAGAAACCGAAAATCAAACTGCAATAAATTTGTACAATAAGCTAGGGTTCACTGAGGTATATCAATACTTTTATCGTCTTCAACCATGAATGAGCGATCTCGTTTCCAATCCAGTTCGGGAAAATTTTTAAGATTCCTAACAAAAAATCATTAAGCCCAAACTTTGCTGTAAATCTACAATAAGCAGAATTTTAGTATTTTCTATGACCGACAAAAAATATATTCTCTCTCTCGATTTAGGAACTACAGGAAACAGGGCGATTTTATTCGATCGCCAGGGGAATGTTGTCGGTCAGGTTTATCAGGAATTACCCCAATACTATCCGCAACCAGGTTGGTTAGAACACGATGCAACCGAGATTTGGCAGGATACGAAAAAATGTCTGCAACAGGTAATTGCCGATAGTCAAGCAGCAGCAACAGAAATTGCTGCCATTGGTTTGACCGTACAGCGAGAAACTTGTTTACTCTGGGACAAAACTACAGGTCAACCCCTACACCCAGCTATTGTCTGGCAAGATCGGCGGACTGCGGGGCTGTGCGATCGCCTCAAGGCAGAAGGTAAAGCCGAAGTCGTGCAGCAAAAAACGGGTTTAGTCCTAGATGCTTATTTTTCGGCTACTAAGCTATCCTGGCTGATCGATTGGGTCAAGCAAAATAAACCCGATACTAACTGGGAGAACACGATCGCGGGGACAGTCGATACCTGGGCTTTGTGGAATTTAACGGGTAGAAAAGTTCATGCCACGGATATTAGCAATGCCAGCCGTACTATGTTAATGAATTTAGATACGGGAGACTGGGATGATTCATTACTGGAGTTATTTAATATCCCTCGCCAAATTATGCCCGAAATTAGACCCAGTATAGGGATGTTTGGCAACACTAGCAAGGATTTATTAGATACGGAAATTCCCATATCTGCTATTTTTGGCGATCAACAGGCAGCTTTATTCGCTCATGGTTGCGATCGCCCTGGTTTACTCAAGTGTACCTACGGTACGGGTTGTTTTTTGGTCGCACAAACAGGAACGAGGGTGACGCGATCGCACAATCAACTCCTTTCTACCGTGGCGTGGAGTACCAATAAACAAACCAATTATGCTTTAGAAGGGGCGATCTTTACTACGGGTGCAGCAATTCAATGGTTGCGAGATGGCTTAAAGTTAATCGCTAGTGCAGCCGAAACCGAAACTCTTTGCAACCAGGTAGATAGTAGTAACGGGGTTTATTTCGTTCCCGCTCTTAGTGGTTTGGGCGCGCCTCACTGGGATATGAAGGCTCGCGGTGCCTTTTTAGGTATTACTGGAGGCGTACAGCGAGAACACATGGTTAGGTCGGTTTTAGAAGCGATCGCCTATCAGGTCAAAGAAGTAGTTGAGGCGGTGAACAAAGATAGCGATAACCCCGTGTCCTTACTTAAAGTTGATGGTGGGGCAGCACAAAATAACTTTTTGATGCAATTTCAAGCAGATGCTTTGGGAGTACCCTTAGAACGTCCTGTGGTTTTAGATGCCACTGCTCAGGGAGCAGCCTTTGGTGCGGGGTTAGCAATTGGTTTTTGGGATGACTATCAAAAGTTAATCAGCGATCGTCAAATCGACCGAGTATTTGAACCAGACGCAGGACAATCTCAAGCACAAGCTAATTTTGCTATCTGGTCAAAAGCTGTAACTAGAGCTAAAAATTGGATCGATTGAGGAAGTAGAGGAGGCAGGGGGAGATAGGGAAAATGGGGCTACAAAAAAGTTAGTCAAAGTTGGTCAGCCTTATTCAAATGGATAAGTTTTAGCCAGAGGTTATTGCCCGCCGACCGCCCCAATTGTGAGGGGTAAGCGTGTCAAAGTCCCCAAATTCGTAGGGGCGGTCGGCG
>JASJEI010000392.1 GCA_030064795.1 Pleurocapsa sp. MO_226.B13
TTCCAACTTCGGGTTAATCAATGAGAATTCTTTGAGCTGCACTTTTTTCTTTTCTGAAAATCATCCTCACTTTACTTGATTTTGGGCTTAAACAAGAAGTATTGGGCTGCTACCCCCGACACAATTCGATAACTCGATCTATGTTCATGTGGGACAGGCTTGGTCATTTGTGAATCAAACAGGAGATTTGAGTCCCAATCATCAATTAGCTGCCTATCAAGCGACGATAGATGAAGAAATGGAAACATCTGAACCTCTTTTTTAGTAGGCATTAAGATTGATTTGAGGGATAAATGTCATTGTGAGGAAGTAATGAGTCTAGAGTAATAAGTCTTATTCTCCCTTGTCTTATCCCATCCATTAATTCAAAATTCAGTAGAGGGAAAAATCATTTCGCTTCATAGCACTCGCTAAATAACCAAAGTAAATGTTATATAATTGGTTATAACAACATCGAACTCCAACAAAAACATGAAATTAAAAGTGACTACAGTTGGCAATTCAACTGGGGTAATATTGCCCAAAGAACTTCTCGAAAAACTACGCGTTAGTAAAGGAGATACCCTTTTTGTCACTGAAACCCCCAGAGGCGTTGAACTTAGTCCTTATGATGAAGAATTTGCCAAACAAATGGAAATAGCCGAATCGATTATGCGTGAAGATCGAGATGTACTAAGAAAATTAGCCGAATGATTACACCTGTCTGGGTAGAAGAAGCTGTCGCGATCGCTATTCATCGTCGCCAGTTAGCAGAACATGGTGGTAGTGATGGGATTAGAGATAAAGGATTATTAGAATCTGCGCTTTGCAGACCTAAAAATCAGCTTGCATATGGCGATCCAACTATCTTTGATTTAGCAGCAGCTTATGGATATGGAATTGCCAATAATCATCCTTTTGTTGATGGAAATAAAAGAACCTCTTATGTTGTCATGCGAACTTTTCTAAAATTGAATGGCTACGATATTCAAGCATCAGCAGAGGAAAAATATGAGGTCTGGATACGTCTTGCCGATAGTCAGTTAAATGAAGCTGAGTTAGCGCAGTGGATCGAAGAGAAGTCTATAAACATTTAGATTGCCGATCGCCTAGAACACCGATTCAGTAATCAAAAACTAAAACTGATGTACTGTTGACTGGTTGAAATAAACGCTAAAAAGACGGAAATAAATTCGCGAGTAAGCATCGCGAATTTTTGCAGCAAAATAGAAAATTTTATTCGCGTTGATAATCGCAAACGAAGCGTAAGATTGATTAATTTTCTAGGTAAATTGACGTTTTGGCTATTAAGCGCAATTGGGTAAGCTATTCAGCTCTGGTTCGTTGACCAACATTCTGGTCAAAACGTGAAGATTATGAACCACTGCTGTGCGACGTAAATCAAAGAGATTTTTGCGTATTCCGATGTATCGAGCTTTATCACCTTGCCAACGACCAATATGAGACAAACTATGCTCTACAGCTACTCTTTTCCTTAATTGGGCGCGACCCGCAGCCGTTAATTGACGTTGGCGTAACTCAGCGATGAACTTCTCATCTCTGTGAATCGAGACACTACGTCCTTTCTTACTGGTAGTACACTTGGCTCTCTTGGGGCAACTGGCACAGGTTGCTTGAGGAAACTGCACTTTGCCTCCTTCTCGAAAAGGTAAACTGACTTGATTAGGACAGGTAATTTTCCCTGATTCCCAATCTAAGACAAAGGAAGATTTGGCAAATTTATTGCCGTTTGATACCCGCCAAGCTTTACAGTAAATCTTTAATTGTGGACTGCGATTTTTGACCCAAGAGCTACTTAGGTAAGCTCGGTCAATATGTAACTCGCTTAACGAAGCTTTCTGATGCTCCAGGTCAACAGCGAGTGCTTCAGTCACAGAAGCCTCTGCCAGATTAGCCATGGTAATACCAACGGCTCTTACCAACCCTGTATCCAAATCCTTCAAAATATGACGCTTATAACCATCAAACCTTTGGCTACGGTTTTTGCGTCCGGGAGAGGGGAGACAGCCTTAAGAGTCAACTTGTCGGTTGTGTGCAAGATTTAAAGGTCAATGAAGGCTG
Organism: Pleurocapsa sp. MO_226.B13; assembly: GCA_030064795.1. The sequence goes on from JASJEI010000392.1 coordinate 2,062, forward strand.
TCTCCCCCTTCCACCCATGTCGCATTTCCTCATCTTCAATCGTAATCCGTCGGTTTTTGGCAACTCCTTTTCGCAGTTTAACTTCACCCTTGGAGTCTACTTCTACATCTTGTGTCTCTATTTGTCGGGCAGTTTCTAAACTAGAACTAACAACGGGATGAGACTGAGCATCAGCTTGCTTATCTAAACATTCTTCTACTTGCTGTAATACTCCTAAGACTCTAACTAATGCCAAATTCTTCTCATCGGGATTGTCCCAATTTAAATCCAACGCTGCTTTTAAACTCGATCCTGCCACTAAATCAGCTTCCATCTCAGAAGCAATTTCCGTCAACTCCCTCCCCTGCTGACGAGCTATCACGCTTAACGCTTTAGATAGAGCGTGTCCCAACAAATTATAGGTGTCTTCTACCTTTGCTGCTCCCCACAACGGAGAAGAATCTAGGGCTGCTCGCAATTGTCGTGAACCAAAAAGTTTGGTTTTGTGAGCCAGTTCCACCGTTCTTTCTATCAATCTTCGGTCAAGTTGATGGATGATTAGAGCCTGTCGAAATCTTACCAAAGTGGCTTGAGAAAAAGGAGCTTGTTGACAATCAAGACAATTTACCACCAATTGCCAACGTCGATCCATAGTCAGAGATTCAATCGCTTCGGCATCAGAAGCTTTAGTGTAGGCTTGTAGAATAACTGTTAATGCCAGTTGTGCTGGTGGTACAGGGGGGTGTCCTTTATCTGCTGCTGCATACATCTGGGATAGTTCATTTTGGAAGCTTTCGTCAAATAATAAGTGGCGGATTTCTCGTAAGAACACAAACAGTTTGGCTCGTTTGATGAGTTTAACGATTTTCTGCTCTTGGTTTGATAACTCAATGGGCGGATTCCAAGGTTCTGGTCGCATAGAGTTTTTTCTTTTACTATCGATCGATCTTTGTTTATTTTACCGATCGGCGAAGCTGGCACTGACGCGCTCGCTTTTCTCCACCACCAAAATCTCTATATATTTTATGTAACGATAGTTCGCGAATCTTTTTTGCGAACTTGTCTTCTTCTTTTTTAAGGGGATTCAAATCCCTCAACAACAAATCAGTCCTGCTTTTCGATTACTGAATCGGTGTTCTAGACCTGCTTGGGCGAGGATTAACGCACCCGTACAGACAGAAAGAACTTGCTCGGTATTAGGATAGAGCTTGTTAATCCATTGCAGAAGTGTTTTATTATGCATCTCTCTACGAGTACCATAAGGTGTCCCATCAGCACGTCTACCTCCCCCTCCAGGCACGACCAAAATATCGGGTTGAGGGCAAGTTTCAAAAGTATAGTTGGGATTGATACTGAGGTTATTTCTGGCAGAGATGGGGGTCTTTTCAGCCACGGTATAGACGTTAAAAGGGTCTGAACCATCCTGCTTCCCTGTTACCGAAAAAACTTCAAAAGGGCCGCAGAAGTCGAGGACTTCAACGTCATCAAAGATTAGGATAGCCACATTGCGTTGTTTCATGACAATTTCTCTTCTATTTAAATATGTTCGAGATTAGAGCGATCGTAATTAGTAAACTGTTTTTGACTACGTAAAGCAAAAGAGGTGGGCGCGATCGCTTTGGAGACTGCTAAAATACCATCCAGGTGGTCGATCTCATGTTGCAATAATTCCGACAAATCACCATCAAGGTTTATCCTGTGTTGTTGCCAGTCGAGATCGCGATAAACAAGACGACAAGATTTATGTCTTTGTACTTTGACAAGTAGTTCGGGAAAGCTCATGCAATCATCCCAAACCTCGAACATCGCTTCACTCTTAGCTTCAAAATAGGGATTAATCAAAACTACAGGTTTATCGATATGCAGATAAATTAACCTTTTCATAACTCCGATTTGAGGTGCAGCGATCGCTCGTCCCGCTCCCCATTTTTGGCGAAATGCCATCATAGTGTCGTGTAAGTCTATGATTACGGGTTTTAGCGATTCAATTTCTTCCTTTTTTATTTCTGCGCTTGTCTGGTAAAGCTGAGGATTTCCTAAAAGTAATACGTCGCGAACTGTCATGATTCACCTTCTGAGATTCTTAAACGTTCGATAGAAGCTTGCCAGTTGCTAGCTAGAGCTTTATTTGCTGCTTCTAAATTTTTTTCTTTTAGTGCTTCAATCAGCATTTGATGTTCCTCAAAAGAAGCTAAGAGTAAGTCAGCATCACTGAAATAAGCAACCTCGATACGTTGGTATTTGGTTTTAAGTTGTTCGAGTATGTTTCTCAGTTCGCTGTTATCGGCAGCATCAATTAAAACCCGATGAAACTTTTCATCTGCCTGCATCGCAGCCTGGGAATCATTGCTTTTTAGTGCTGCTTCAAGTCGATTATTTGCGTTTTGCATATGCTGAATATGCTGCGCTGAAATTTTGGCAAAGGCTAATGTCAAGGCAAGTTCTTCTAGTTTTTGAATAATCGGATAGATAGATTCGGCATCTTTGAGCGCGATGGGAGCAACTTTAGTCCAACGATTAGCAGCAGTTTCAACTAAGCCTTCATCTTCAAGCTTCCGTAGGGCTTCTCTTACAGGTGTACGACTTACTCCTAATTGTGCTGCAAGTTCCTTATCTTTGAGCTTTTCGCCAGGCTCTAGATCCCCACAGACAATCCATTCACGTAAAGATTCGTAAACCTCATTCCTGATAAATGTGCGGTTAAATATTTGGGTTTGAGGAATGGGCATGAAAAATACAGGGAGTACTAATTAGCAATCTGATATGTAATATATCAGTTTAACCGAAAATTGACAACTTATAATGGGCGATTAAAATCCTGTAGAGACGTAGTATATTACGTCTTGATATATTACGTCTTGGCGATCGCTTCTCCTGTAACGCTAAAAGAGCGAATTTCAGTAATTTTAACTTTAATGGTTTTGCCCTTTAAGTCCTCGATCTTACCTGGGAAGAAAGTAAGGCGGTTGCCTCTAGTCCTACCCATAACCTGATTGGGATCTTTGCTATTTTGAGCTTCTACCAAAATCTCTTCTTCTCTGCCCAAATATCTTTGAGAGCGAGCTTCGGCAGATACAGCAACCAAACGATTTAATCTTTGCAGGCGATCGCTTTTTACGTCTTCACTTAGTTGATTATCCCACAAAGCAGCGGGAGTACCGGGACGAGGAGAATAGGCAGCGGTATTAATCAGATCGAATTCAAGGTCTTCAACCAGTTTTAAAGTATTCTCAAACTGGGCTTCAGTCTCTCCAGGAAAACCGACGATCGCATCAGCACTAATTGAAGCATCGGGCATATATTCACGAATAGTATTAATAATGCGACGGTATTTCTCATGGGTATAACCCCGCTTCATCGCTTTAAGAACCTCATTATCTCCCGACTGAAAAGGAATATGAAAATGTTCGCAGACTTTAGGTAATTCTCGGCAAGCTTTGATTAATCTTTCGGTAAAGTAACGGGGGTGACTGGTGGCAAACCTAATTCTTTCAATTCCAGGAACATCGTGAACGTAATATAGTAGATCCGTCAGGGTATGCTTGTGTCTGCCTTCTGGGGTGCTACCTGGAAGATCCCTACCGTAAGCATCAATATTTTGACCCAGTAAAGTAATCTCCTTATATCCCTGTTTGCCTAATTCTTCTATTTCTGCTTTGATGACTTCGGGAGTACGAGATTGCTCCGTGCCTCTAACGTTGGGAACAACACAATAGCTACACCGCTCGTTACAACCATAAATAACATTTACCCAAGCAGTAACGCTACTATCGCGACGAGGTTTAGTAATATCTTCGACAATGTGAATTGGCTCGGTAGCAACTACTTGATTACCATCAAATACCTGAGTTAATAAGTCTTCCAAACGATTGGCGTGTTGTGGCCCCATGACCAAATCCAACTCTGGGACTCGGCGCAACAGTTGTTCGCCTTCTTGTTGAGCTACACATCCTGCCACCACCAAAGTCAAATCTGGTTGTTGATGTTTTCGTTTCGCCTGTCTGCCTAAATAAGAGTAAACTTTTTGTTCCGCATTATCTCTAATCGTGCAGGTGTTGTAGAGTACCAAATCTGCCAAGTTAGGATCTTCAGCAGCCTCAAACCCCATATTTTCTAATACGCCAGCCATACGCTCAGAATCAGCTTTATTCATCTGGCAACCGAAGGTGATGATATTGTACTTTTTGCTGGCAGTGTTCATAAAAAATCAACAAGAATGAGAAAATGGAACAAGACTACTATAATATTTTAGAACGATCTGCAACAAGCTAGATTGAGAAATAAGGATTGCAGAGTCTAGATTGACACTCCCTTACGCCTTTAGGCGTAAGGGATTCTCGGTTCACAACATTGTAACTAGAATCGTTGGTTTTACCCAATGACTCCCCGTCAGGGAATGCTCCACGAGCTAACACGATCTGCCCGACCGCTAAAATATTCAATGCTGCATTAAGATCGCGATGATGAACATCATTGCAGCTAGGACACTGCCATTCTCTTATATTTAATGGCATTTTATCCATCTTCAAGCCACAGCTACTGCACGTTTTCGATGAGGGATACCATTGGTCGATTTTTACCAGCTCGCGATCATGCCATTGGCACTTGTATTCAAGCTGTCTAATCAACTCTCCCCATCCACAATCTGCAATTGTTTTGGCTAATTTATGATTTGCCAACAAGCCTTTTACATTCAAGGTCTCAGTACAGATTGTTTGGTTTTCACGCACCAGTTGAGACGTTAGTTTATGCAAAAAGTCTTGACGACAATCAGATATTTTTGCGTGCAAGAGGGCGATTTTTAAACGGACTTTTTCTCTTCGACTAGAATCTTTTTCTTTATTCTTTAGTCGTCGCTGAAGTCGTTTTAATTTTGCCTGATACTTCGCAAAATACTTGGGATTTCCCGAAGCAAATCCCTTGGATGAAACAACTACATCTTTAACTCCTAGATCGATACCTATTTCGGAATTATTTTGCTCCCACCCAGCCAATTCTTCTTCTACCAAAAAAGAAACAAAGTACCTCCCTGATGGATCTAAAGAAACAGTTACTTGTTTGGGTTCGCCGACGAAACACCTGCTCCATTTGATTTTGAGAGGTTGTTTCATTTTTGCCAAAGTCAACTTACCATCAAACCAACCAAAGGCATTTTTCTGATAGGTAGCTGATTGGCGGTTTCTTTTCTTTTTAAATTTAGGATATCCATTTTGACCTTGAAAAAAGTTCTTAAATGCTGTATCTAAATTTTTTAAAGATTGTTGCAACGGCACTGAAGCTACATCCTTTAACCAGATAGTTGACTCTTCTTTTTTTAATTGAGTTAACTGTTTACAGGTCTGAGCATAACCCAATGAATTGCTATTTTCTTGGTATTCAGTAGACCTTAAATTTAGTCCCCAATTCCAAACAAATCTTGCACAGCCGAAAGTTTGAGCTAGCTGGAATCTTTGTGCAGAATTGGGATAAAATCTAAATTTAAAGCCCCGTAGTTTTTTCATGATTTAATAATACTATTGAACCAGAAAAAATATTTTAAAGATTTAATGA
>JASJEI010000393.1 GCA_030064795.1 Pleurocapsa sp. MO_226.B13
TTGAGCCAAAAAATTATCTTTGATTTTTTATTCTATAAGTAAACTTATGTATCTTTTTTAAATACTTAAAAGAGAAAGTGCTAGATTAATAATTGAAGTCAAGAAGACTTCCCTGACAGAGATTACAGGTTTATCCATATTCAATTAAGGAGGTAGAAAAGTCTGTTTTATCTAATATCTGTCTCGTTAAATAAAAACGGCAACACCCATCTAAAAAGCTGATATTTCCTCAATTGGAAAATAGGGAGATAACCTACTGAATATTTTTATTTAGTGTCCCTCCGAATTGAGTTAGTTAATAAGAGGAAATCTCTCAGTTAGTCTAGCTTGGGTGTTGTTGTAATGAAGAGAAATCCCAGTCACTTCATGGGTGAGCAACCAGCACAACCACTAAAATCTTTTTAGCAGCCGATCCACATCGAAAGAGAAACTACTGAGAAGCGATCTTCCTTTGTCTGAAACATCTTAAATTAATCTCTAATTTGTAGAGTAGGCTACCAAATATAGTTTACAAGTAAAGAAATAGTTTTGAATTCTTTGCTCCAATTGGGAAAAAGACAAGGAGGTAAAAATCAATGGTTTTATCCGCGACGAAAAAATTAGATAATCGCCCCATTTTTCAATCTCGCTACGATAACTTTATTGGGGGTAAATGGGTGGCTCCACACAATCGTCAATATTCTGATAATCTTTCCCCTGTAACTGGCAAGTCTCTTTGTCAAGTTCCTCGCTCCAGTGCAGAAGATATTGAATTAGCTCTCGATGCTGCTCATGCAGCTAAGGAGAAGTGGGGTAAAACGAGCCTCAGCGCTCGCGCTCGCATTTTAAATAAAATTGCCGACCGCATGGAAGAAAACCTAGAAATGCTAGCCACAGCAGAAACCTGGGACAATGGTAAACCGATTCGAGAAACTACTGCTGCCGATCTTCCTTTGGCGATCGATCATTTCCGTTACTTTGCTGGCTGTATCCGCGCTCAAGAAGGTTCAATTGGTCAAATTGATGGCGATACCGTTGCTTATCATTTCCACGAGCCGTTAGGGGTAGTGGGTCAAATTATTCCCTGGAATTTTCCCCTACTAATGGCAACTTGGAAATTAGCCCCAGCTTTGGCTGCGGGCAATTGTGTCGTCCTCAAACCAGCAGGTCCTACCCCTGCTTCCATTCTGGTGTTGATGGAACTAATTGCCGATTTACTGCCCGATGGCGTGGTCAATATCGTTAATGGTTCGGGAGCGCAAATCGGGAAGGCTCTTGCCACTAGTCCTCGGGTTGCCAAAGTAGCATTTACTGGGGAAACTACCACAGGACGTTTAATCATGCAGTATGCGTCCCAGAATATTATTCCCGTAACTTTAGAACTTGGTGGTAAATCACCCAATGTTTTCTTAGAAGATGTTTGTGCCAAAGATGATGATTTCTTCGATAAAGCGATCGAAGGTTTTGTCATGTTTGCCCTCAATCAAGGAGAAGTTTGTACCTGTCCTTCTCGTGCTTTAATTCAAGAATCGATTTACGAACAATTTATGGAAAAAGCCTTAGCTAGAGTAGCTCAGATCAAGCAAGGCAATCCTCTCGACTCGTCAACTATGCTGGGAGCGCAGGTATCGGCTAACCAAATGGAGAAGATTCAGTCCTATGTCGATCTGGGACGTTCTGAAGGTGCGGAGTGTTTAATTGGTGGGGAGCGAAATGTCCTAGATGGTGATTTACAAGACGGTTACTACTATAAACCTACCGTCTTTAAGGGTCACAATCAAATGCGGATCTTTCAAGAAGAAATATTTGGGCCTGTCTTAGCGGTGACTACTTTTAAAGATGAAGCGTCAGCTTTGCAGATTGCTAATGATACTCTCTATGGACTAGGTGCTGGAGTCTGGACGAGAGATATGAATACTGCTTATCGTTTGGGGCGCGGCATCCAAGCTGGTCGCGTTTGGACAAACTGTTATCACTTGTATCCTGCCCATGCTGCTTTTGGCGGTTATAAAGTGTCTGGCATTGGTCGCGAAAATCACAAGATGATGCTAGAGCATTATCAGCAGACGAAAAACTTGTTAGTGAGCTACAGTCCTAAAGCAATGGGTTTCTTTTAAAAATGACTACTAAAAAAAATATCAAAAAAGTAATTGCTACTGATGCAGCACTCTTGTTAATCGAACAGCTAAAAGCCGAACATGGAGCGTTAATGTTTCACCAGTCTGGCGGCTGTTGTGATGGCAGTACCCCCATGTGTTTGACCGAGGGTGAGTTGATCATTGGTTCAGCAGATGTCTTACTCGGAGAAATTGGAGGATGCCCTTTTTATATCGGTGCGGCTCAATACGAATCCTGGAAACATACCCAGCTCATTATTGATGTCGCATCTGGCCCAGGAAATGATTTTTCTCTTGAAAGTGCTGATGGATTTCGTTTTCTGAGTCGTTCCCGTTTGTTGGTTGAAGACAAGGTTTAAAACTCGTCGAATTGAATCTAATTTTCTAAGTATCCTGTCAACTGCTCAAGCTTCCGTACTGACTCATCTTTATCAATCTCAACATCGGTCAACTGTTCGGACAAGCGATCGCGCCTTACCTCCATACCCAACATCTGAGAAGTACTACCCCTACCCAGGCGATAGGCAATTCTCAGTATTTCTCGCTGCTGTTCCAGGGTTTCTAATTGGGAAGTGAGTAAGTTATGCTTGCGTTTGACAGCTTCTTAATCTAACTAAATCGATCCTATCTTCCTATCCCGAATAGGTAGAGTCGAGGGAAGCTATGATGCTTCGCCCCTCTCTGTGAAATCTGGACGTGCCTCTTTCGATGCATCCAGCTTCCGAAAACCTTAATCTTTCCGATTTTTGCTCATATGAACATAATGGTGACAGCTTCTGTGAATTGCTAAGAGGTTCTTATCGTCCCAGTTGCCGTGATTTCCATCAATGTGATGTAATTCTACTTTTTCTCCTTCGAGAAATTTCAAACCACAATATCCACATGAATGACTTTGTTTTCTGAGTGCCTTAGCTGTTGTACCTTCGTAGAGGACACTGTTTCTCTTTGACCAATAGTTAACGTCTCCGTCAAAAGGTGATTTATTCCCTTTGACATTGACGAATTTGTTCTCGGAGTAACCAACGTTTGGGAAAGCTCTTTTTACCATCTCTTTTGCTTGGTATCGATTGACGGTCTTTTGTTTTAAGAACACTTTGAATGTTCTGTGGTCTAAGTCCCATAAACTGAACCTCGAACCGTCCATTTTGCAGGATTTATGATAATTTCGCCATCCTCTAACGACTGGTGCTAGTTTTGACACCTTTGTTTCCGCACCATAATTAGAGTTGTTAACGATGTGTTTAACTTTAGAACGGAAAGCTTTGAAGTTATCCTCACTAGGAACACTCCTGAACTTTCCGTTGCCTTTCTGAACATAAAAATGCCATCCAAGGAAATTAAAACCATCTGTCGAGGCTGTTACCTTTGTTTTCAGAGGGCTAACGTTCATCCCTCTTTCAGCTAGAAATTCTTCAACTTTGGCAAGTAGTTCTTCAGCACTATCTTGTGGTTTGAGAATGAAAACCATGTCGTCCGCATACCTTATACATTTGGAACTTATAATTCCGTCTGTTCCTTTGAATTCCCCTATCTTTTCTATTCCGTTAAGTGCAATGTTGGCAAGTAACGGGCTAATGACTCCGCCCTGGGGAGTTCCTTGTTTGGGGAATTTAGGGTTAATGCCACTCTTGAGACATTTGCGTAAACCGCCTAGAATGAACTCAGGGGCAATAACCCTGTCTAAGATAGCTTTATGACTTATTCTGTCGAAGCATTTTTCGATGTCTATTTCTAGGACTCGTTTGTTCATTCCGTTACAGAGACTGCGAAGGTTGTTGAACAGGAGTTTTTGAGCATCATGTGTGCTTCTTCCTGGTCTAAACCCGTAGCTTCGCGCATGGAACGTTGCTTCTTGTGCTGGTTCTAGAGCGTATTTGACAAGACATTGCCATGCTCTATCAGCAATTGTGGGAACTTTTAATAGTCGTTTCGTGCCATCCTTTTTAGGGATGGGAATTTCACGTAAACCTTGATGTTGCCAAGTCTTGTAGTTTTCCTTAAGAATTGTTTCTAACTCGAAACGTTGCTTAAAGGTTAAGGACTTTTTGCCATCAACCCCTGCCGTCTTTTTACCCTGATTTAGTTGGGTTACTTGCCGAATTGCTAGCATTCTTGCTGAGTGAGAGGAGAGAACGAGTTTCTGAAGCCTTCTAGCTTTTGCCTTGTCTCCTTCTCTAACCGCTTTAAATATTCTTCTTTGAAGTCGGAATAATACTTTCTGGAATTTCTTCCAGTTGGCGAATTCCCATTCATCGCTATAACTGAGAACACGATTTTGGAGGTTGCCTCCAAAACGTGAGGGGCTGTCACTTGAACCCAGTTCAAGTGCTTGTACGCCCCGTGAGATGTCCGTTGTGTTATGCGTCATAAATCCTGTCCTTCAACTTACGAACATTTTCTGATCTCCTTTTGGCAATTACGCCTCATCCTACCCGTAGTCAGGGTTTCCGATCCTCGTTTATCCTATTAGAGTTTCGACAACACTCTAAACCTGATGCTACGTTTTTATTCGTTCAGATGGTTAGATAACTGATGTTTTAGGGCGGTTCACTTTGCCTGTTACCTTCTCAGAGAAGCAGCTTTCCATTTAACGATGCTGCGAGAATAAGCGGTAACGAAGTCCATATTGTGAATTTCAGATTATGGCTTGGACTTAAGACACTTTTCTAGAACCTGTTTTACCCATGACATCTCCCTGTTAGCGGTAGTGTGGCTATCTGCTTTACCTCTAATTCCGCCCTGTTGCACGCTTTACCCTGTAGAATTCCGAGTCTACTCAGTAGTGCCAGATAAGGAGTCATCTTTCTCTTAGACGGTGGGACTTTAACCCACATCCAACACATCCGTTAGAGCTACATACGGTTTTCTCTCCGTCATCACTCCGAAGGTTCTACCCCTCTAGTTTCTAGAGGCTCGCATCTTCAACGAATCGCACCAAATGCAGCCCTTTAGCTGCTTGATTGGAAATCGCGCCTATTCCTGTTGTTCTTCGACGATTCCCCGAGAGAAATCCTAGACATATATGGACAGTCTTATCTTTAAGTGATCTCAAAAAGCCGACAATTAATGGTTCTTGAAGACTGTCCATATATGTCCTAGATTCTTGTAGCCCTAAATCTAGCTCCGTTTTATCCTGAATCGCTAGCACTATCTGATGTTCTTTTATCCTTTCGATTGTTGCTTTGGTATGGGCAGATATGATCGATGATGCTTTGATTCTCTTATTTGCCCAAAATTCATAAGTCGCTTCCATTGCTGCTGTGTCTCTACTGGCCTGGGGTACGCTCTCATTCGGCTGGGCTGCTAAATCTTCAACTATTGTCACTAATCTTTTATTTCTTCGTCGAGCGCCTAAATCTGCCCCTGATAATTCTTCTGATGCCCACGTCATTTTCTCTGACTCGACCAGAAGCTTTTTGAGTTCTTACTCTAATCTTCTTGAATTTTTGTTTCTTTTTTGTTAGCTTTTATCCTTCAATACCTTATTCTATAAAGGTTTCAGCTTGATTAACCCTTATTTTACTCCTCTTTACTCTCCTCAATTTACTGTTACTTTATTTTCTCTTTTCTTAAGCAAATTATTGATTTTTGTAAAATTATCGCTTTGCTTTTCTTTACTATTCTATTCTCTTTTTCTCTATTTCCTTACTACTTCTACCTTGCATAAATTATTTAATTGTTAAGTAAAATGTGACTAAGGGATAGCCCTACGGGGCTAGAACTCGCTCAAAATACTCTAAACGGATATCGCCATTTATCGATCTTAATGGCTTCAGCTACCATCATAATTGGCTTCATAATTTGTTGATTGCTAGCTCCATGAATGGTCGCAAAACCCTTCAATCTGATTGACCACAAAATCCGTTAGAACCAGTTTGCTGATGCTGAAGCCTATATTGTATTCGCTAGAATCATTGTAGGTAGTTCACAGCGAGAAGTTGCCAGTAACAATGGAAAATGAATGTAAATATTCAACCTACGGCTTAGAAGCTTTGGGGTTGAAAAATCTGGGTCGCGTCTATCGCAATCTATCCATTCCCCAACTAGTAGAATGCGCCCTAGCAAAGGGAGAAGGAAGACTAGCGAGTAATGGTGCCCTCGTTGTCGAAACGGGAAAATATACTGGTCGCTCTCCTCAAGACAGATTTATCGTTGACGAACCCAGCAGTCGGGATGAGATCCACTGGAATCATCTAAAGGTAAACGTTCCCATCTCCTCAGAAAACTTTCAGCGATTGTACCACCGCGTTCTCGCCTACGTTCAGGGACGCGACCTCTATATTTTTGATGGTTATGTGGGTGCCGATCCTAGATATCGCTTTGGCGTTCGCGTGATTAATGAATTAGCTTCCCAAAATCTTTTTGCCCATCAGCTTTTTCTGCGACCAACGGCTGCGGAACTAGCAGAGCATCAGGCTGATTTTACCGTGATTGCCGTTCCTGGTTTACAGGGCGATCCCGACGAAGATGGTATCCGCAGTGAGGCATTTATTGTGCTTCATCTGGCGAAAAGAATTGTCCTGATTGGTGGCTCTGGGTACGCTGGCGAAATCAAGAAATCAGTCTTTTCCTTGATGAACTACTTTATGACCAAACAAGATGTGCTACCCATGCATTGTGCTGCCAATATTGACAAACATGGTCATACCGCTTTGTTTTTCGGTCTTTCTGGTACTGGGAAAACTACTCTCTCGGCCGATCCCCATCGCAGTCTGATTGGCGACGACGAACATGGTTGGTCAGAGGATGGTATCTTCAACTTTGAAGGAGGCTGCTATGCCAAGACGATTAATCTCTCAGCCGAACACGAACCTCAAATCTGGTCGGCACTGAGGTTTGGCTCGCTGCTAGAAAATGTGATTCTCGATCGCGATACCCGCATTCCTGACTATGATGATTGTAGCCTGACGGAGAATACCCGCGCTGCTTACCCTGTAAACTATATTCCCAACTGCTCTATTTCTGGAGTGGGCAGCCATCCCCAGACGATTATTTTCCTAACTGCCGATGCTTTTGGCGTACTGCCTCCTCTTGCCAAACTGACGCGAGAACAAGCGATGTATCATTTTTTATCTGGCTATACTAGCAAGTTAGCGGGTACAGAACGGGGGATCACTGCACCGCAGGTAACTTTCTCCGCCTGTTTCGGTCAGTGTTTCTTCCCCTTGTCGCCTACAGTTTATGACCAGATGTTGGGAGAACGTTTGCGACAACATCCAGATACAGAAGTATATCTAGTGAATACTGGATGGTCTGGAGGTCCTTATGGTGTAGGCAAGCGGATTGCCATTAAACATACGCGAGCCATGGTTTCAGCAGCTCTCAATGGCGAACTCCAAGGAGTTAAATATCAACCCCATCCTATTTTCCAAGTTTTAGTGCCAGAGTCAGTTCCTGGAGTACCCAGCCAAATTCTCAGTCCCAAGAATAAGTACTTAGACAAAATTAATTGTATATTCTGTACCAAAGTTTTTGAGAATATTTTCG
>JASJEI010000394.1 GCA_030064795.1 Pleurocapsa sp. MO_226.B13
GAACGGTGCTCAGCCTGAAATGCAAGCACAGCGTACTGTTGGTGTAACCATGATGGAAGTAGCTCCTAAACTAATCAAAGCAATAGCAGCAGCGAAATAATTTAGTTCATAGTTAGTTTGACTGCTCTAGTGGACTAAATCCGACTTCGAAATCCAGGATGGCAAGCTTCTGCACGAGCATTAGGGCAATGGTCTGAATGAATTTTCCACGCATCTCGACATGTCGGTATCAAAATCGTTCACGGCGATGGCCGCCGCAATTGCAGTTGGAAAGGTTGCTCTTTCCTCAATCCAGCAATGCCAAAATTTCAATTAAATTTAAATTTCACTCAACAAATAAATAGATGAAATATCAGATAAGTATTATCAGTCCCTTACTTTCTCTGTTTTTAGTCATTAGTAACTCGATGGTGGTTCTAGCCGATGAGACTAAAGTAGGTAATGAAACTTTATTTAATTATGACCAACAAGGATTCTCTGTTATGGCTTCAGATTTAGTTGAAGAAACAACCTCAGACGAAGATGATAGCGTAGTTCCCACAGACCCCACCAATATCATCCCGTCTTTGACTATCAGTTACGAAAGAACAGAATTTTCTGACGATCAAGGTGACAGCAATATTTATGCAGTTGAGGGATGGATTCCTCTCTCAAATCAAGATTTGTTGACTATTGAAGCCAAATTAGTCAATATTAATCTTTCCTCGAATGCCGATGACATCGCTCAAGGTGATGGATTATCTTTTTTCGATCAGTCTGAAGCTCGGGGTGTTGAGGCTACAAACATAGGAGATACTCGGTTGCGCTATTTCCATTTAATTCCTGTGGAGAATGGTGGAATATTTCGAGCCTGGGCACCATCCCTCGATACCAGTATTCCCACAGGAAGTTCTGACGACGGCACAGGGGGGGATTATTGGATTATTGCACCTAATGCTGTTTTGGCATTCGATTTCAGTGAGAGTATTTCTGCTTATACCTTCTTTCGTTATGTTCAAGGTTTTGCAACTGGTTCTGATCCTGATATCTTCGGAATTAATATTGAGATACCAGTTTCATTTGCTTTGTCTGAGGTAACTTTTCTAACCTTAACTCCTAATTTTTTCCATGATTTTGGGAGGTCGGATACTACCTTTTTGACGGGCAAGTTAGGAGTGACGCAGATGTTGAGTGACAGTATAGGCGCTACACTGGAAGTCAATTTACCTATTGCTGGAGAATCTGGCATTGATTATTCTATAAAACCCTCACTATTCTTCTATTTGTAACTAACTATAACCCCATTAGTTTAGTATTTCTCAATATTGATTTCGACTCGAAAATGAGAAGATTTATACATATACTTGCATAGCTAAAAGCAAACCTGCACTATGATTTCTTCTTTGCTTAAATTAGGCAAGATTGTCCCTAGCGTAACAATAATGTCTATTGCATATCTATTTATTGGTATTGCTGTTCTGGGTTCATCTGCCATAGCCGAAACTGAGTCGGAAAATTCTTCGGATATTTTCTCAGAACCGATTAGAAATGAATTACCAAAATCTCAGGATGGAACCGAAGCCCAACCACGTATTCCTGCTGATATTCCTGGGAAAACTAGAAAAAAACCAGCGCAGATTGGTGACATTATCGAAGTTAAACCTAGTAGCCAAAACTGGGACCTTATACATTCGGGAGATTTAAATCGGGGAACAGTCAAGTTTAGATTATCCGAATAAATAATTAATCTGCTATTTTGCCTAGAAGCAAACAGAAAGCCTACAGCTTTACTGTTAAAAACTCCTACAATTCTTCTGTTTGCATTACTAATATCAACACTACATTAGACTAACTAATTATCAAATGAATATCTATTCTCGATTCAGCCTACCTATTGTATTAGCTATATCCAGCAGCTTAGCTTATCCTGCGATCGCTATTCCTGGTTTATTCGATCGCCCTGATTTTTTCGAGAAGGGTCGCAAGCAATTTGAAGAAGAAATTCGGAGGGTTGAGCAGGGAGAAAGTGTTCCCGATCCTTCACTCAAATTGGATGAAGGTTCTTTACCTTGGTCACGGTTTGTAAGTGAACAAGCTCTATTCGCTGTTCTTATGCCCGCTGGACTGATGAGTCAGGAAATTGAGATCGTTGAAGCTCCTGAAGGAGATATTAACTTCAGTATTATTGCCTCTCATCCATCATCATCGACGCGCTACGTTATTGCTTATTCTGAAGAAGTCGCCCCTGAGAGATTTGCCAATCCTGAAGAAGTATTAAAAAGTGCCCAGGATATAATCATGGAGAATGAAGTAGGTTTGACTAAAATTGCCGACGATGAAATTACTTTTGAAGATTACCCAGGCAAGCAATTCCAGCTACAAAATGATGAAGAAACTATTGTCTATCGTTTAATCTTAGTCGAACAACGTCTCTATGTCTTAGCAGTAAATCAGCAAAATGATGATCTTTCTGAAGATTCTATTACCAGCTTTTTTGAGTCTTTCGAGCTTCTTGAGAGCTAATCAAATTAAGCAATAATCAATCTACCGATGGTAAATCTTAAAGCAATTCGTACTCAAATTCAGTCGGTTAAAAATACCCACGGCAGCAGTAGCATCTCTAATTCAGGATAACTTGCGATCGCTCTATTTATCTGGAGTCATTACCTGTACCCGTTGAACTTCCAGAATATTCTCAAGCCCATGCAGCTTTGAAAGTCAACAATTGACCAACTTATGAAGCAGATATTAATTGCGTTATCAACTATTATTCTTTTTAGCCTCTGGAATTTATCGGTAAACATCACAGAGGGTATGTCACAGAATATTAACTCCAAATTGCTGTTGTTAGCTCAAACACCATGGCAATTATTTGATTTCCCTCAAGGAAAATTCCAAGTCAAGTTTCCCTTAGAACCCAAATTAGTCAATGATTTTACAGACATCGAAGGACAGAAGCTAGACTGGCTAGTTCATCGTGTAGATGATGATATTTACTGGAATCCTGAGCTTAATGAAGAGGATACCCCTTGTGTCTATTTAGCATCATCCGCGAGAAGCCCCACATCTGTACCACCAAGGATGTAGTGGTCAGTGTGGGATGAATCGCGGGATGGCAGTTGATGGTAAACAGTTTACTTGGTATTCATGAAATCTTTATCTAATAAGGGTTTCAAGCGTTGTATAATACTCTTGTTCCGAAACAAAGGGCTTGCCCGCATGTAGGAGAATAGCCTCATCGGGCAATTGAACCAAGAAAATAAAATACACATGGGTTGTGAACCAGAATTCTCGAAATTTTCCTTGGGAACGTAAAAGTGTATTGGGAAGTCGAGTGAGTAGTAGTATTTCAAATCTCTACAAAAAGTCGGTCTGGACGTGTAACTGACTCTAAACCGCCGTAGCAGGAAAGAATACGAGTACTGCGAAGGAAGTCTTCCTCCTAGCTGTTGCTAGGATGTGGAGAAGCCCACGACTGTACCGCTTGCGGTCAGCGTTGGGTTACGTCACTGGGATATACAGACCTATCTACTGAATATATTCAACAAGCGGAAGATGATTTAAACAATCTATTGAAACGATTGAGCAATGGTCTTCTTGAGGAATTTGAGTTAAAAGAATTAAACTCTGAAGGGAAAAGTATTTCTCTTAATGGTCAACCAGGTTTAGAATTTTCGGGAAACTCAGATAGTGGAGTTGCTGTAATGAGATTATATTTGACAGAACCGAGATTATACGCACTTTATGGAGCTTCTGGAGATCTAAAGAATATTGAGCAGTTTTTCAATTCTTTTCAGCTAGAGTAAAGCTATATCAAAGTACTGCCGAATATAAAGAATTACTATAATTTTAAGTCTTTGAATCATAATTCCTATATTCTGTCTAACAGTTTTTGTAAGTAACACAGTTTATGCCAATAAGATGTGGAATTAGTTTAGCTTTGGGAGCAATCATTATACCTACCATTGCCCTATTTACCATCAATCCCGCAACAGCCCAGTACGATAATCGCCGTGAAGATTTCGACCCTCATTACTATTGCGATGGTTTAGCTCGCGATCGCGCTGACCGTTATTCCCAAGGTGATGGTGTAGGGAATATAGTAGATGGTGCAGTAGGGGGAGCAATTACCGGAGCAATTATTGGTGCGATCGCTGGAGATGCTGGAAAAGGGGCAGGAATAGGCGCAGTGAGTGGCGGCTATGGAGGTAGCAGAGAGACACGTAATGACAAGAAGGCAATATACAGGCGGGAATATGATACCTGTATGCGTCGCCATGGCAGGTAAAATTAGCTATTAAACAATACTGGAAATAATTTAAAGAGGAAAGAAGCATGAAAAAATTTAGTTGGTTAGTTTTATTTAGTGCGATCGCTGCTATTGGCTTTGGTACTCCTGTTTGGACACAAACAGAGCCTGAAACAGAAGAGGCTAATGAAGATGTAATCGATTTACAAGGGGTAACTTGCAGAGAAATTTTGAAATCAGAAGATGAAGATCGAACCAATACTCTGATCTTTATGCATGGTTATATAAGTGGTCAAAAGGGAGAAACAACTATAAATGCTCCAGTTTTAGCTGATGTAACTAATCAAATTCTCGACACTTGTATTGATAATCCCGAACAAACACTACTTAGTGTTTTTGAGGATAATCGCCAGTAATGGCAGATTTTCTCGAGGAAAAGGCGAATTATTAGTTTCACAAAGCTTATGCTTTTTTTTCTAGCAGCCAGGAACTATTAAATAATGTTTTCTAAAAAAAAGAATGAGTTGAAAAACTTCTTTTTATACGTATCAATATTTTTATTCGTAATTTTTGGTACCACTATCCTGGCAGAAACCTCTGAAAAAAACAAACTGTATGAAAACTTATCGTCTCAAACTAAATCTGTAGATGTACTTACTGAAAACACAACTCTAAATTCAGAATTAATAAGTTCACATTGGAATCAAGAGCCAACTCAAAATCTCCGAGTTTCTAATCTAGGAGGAGATCAAGCTATTCCTAAAATCGTGGCTACTGCTAATGGAGATTTTTACGTAATTTGGTTCTCTAATCCCGATGACCACAATTATGATGTACGTATGCAACGTTATGATGCCAATGGTAATGCCTTATGGCAACAAAATGGAATACTAATTAGTAAGCACCCTTCAATGACCTGGATTACTGATTATGCTTTAACTTTGGACAATGAAGATAATGCTATTTTAGTATTTCAGGATGTAAGAAACGACTCCAACAACATTTATGCCTACAAAATTTCCCCAGAAGGTCAATTTATCTGGGGAAAAGACGGCTTGCCTTTATCGAATAATGAATATTTTGAGGCTCCCGCCCCGACTTCCGTCGTTACATCAGACCATTTTAATTGTGTCTGGGTTCGAGAGACGACATCTAGTTCGGTGATAGTACTGCAAAAACTAATGTCTAATGGTGAATTTGTTTGGGAAGATGAAGGAGTGGTAATAGAGGGAGATCCAAAACAGCCCCTATCACAGCCTGTAATCGTTTCTGGTGGTGGCGATCGCCTTATTGTAGTCTGGGGTATCGAAGAACAACCTGGTTCCCAAGTGATGAATATCTATGCTCAAAAGATAGATGAAAAAGGTCAGTTTGTTTGGAATGATAGTCAACCAATTCTGCTGGCTGATTCAGTGCCGTTTTATATTTTTCCCTCGTTATTGAGTGATGGTAATAGTGGTGCTTTTGTTAGCTGGTATACAACAGAGCTAAAAAGTTTTGTACAACATCTTGATGCTAATGGAGAATTTTTAATGTCAGAAGCTGGCGCGACAGTTGCGGATTCTGGAAGCAATCTGCAAATATCACCAGAACTTCAATATGTGCCTGAAACCCAGGAATTATATGTTTTTTGGCTGGAAACTGATGCCAACCAAAAAGTCAGAGGGATAAGTGGACAAAAGATGTCTTCAACAGGTGATTTATTCTGGTCTGAAAATGGTCGTAACTTCGTTGAATTATCACCACCAGAAATAGGAATGATTACTCCTAAATTGGTCGGCAAAGATGTGCTGGTTTTTTACGCAGAGGGAAATCCAGAAAACATCCTAGAAACGCAATTAGAAGTAATGTTGATTAATTCAGATGGTGAACTAGTATGGGGTGATGAAAGTTTAATTTTTTCTTCGGTGCCAAGTAACAAGTTTGGTTTAGAAGTCGATGTTATTGGCGATCGCGAATGGATAGGAGTTTGGACTGATGAGCGAGATGGAAATCGCGATATTTATATGCAAAATTACCAATTACCAAGAAGACGTAGAGACATGGAGACAGGGAGGGATTGAGCTATCTAGTTTAGACATCATTTTTTGATGACGTAACCATAGCAAATTTAAAAGATCGTATCTTCTGCCTATTATTCAGAAAATTAGCAATAATTTATTCAATCAAAAATCCGATGAAGAGCAAAGGAAAACTAGAGATTGAGAAGAATCAATATAGTAGACTGGCAACCCTAATTGACTGTATATACGCTTTGGTCTTGGTAACTATAGTCACGCAGCTTCCTGTTCCTTCTGAAAAAGAATGGGCGGGCGGTACTTTAATCGAGTTTTTAACTAGCCAAGGAAATGATATGTTTCCTGTAATTATTGCTCTCGTGTTATTGATAACATACTGGATTCAGAACAATAGTTTATTTGGCAACTTAGTCCGAACAGATAATATTCATACCTCATTATCCCTATTACAGATTTTCTTTGTTTTTTCCTATCTTTATGCCGTCAGTTTGGGAACAGGGGAAAACTTTGAAGGGCAATCTAGTGTACTTGCCCTCCAAAGTATTACAGCAGCGTTGATTGGTATTGCTGGGGCAATGAGTTGGTTTTACGCTCAACAAAACCGTCGGTTACTTTCTGATGAACTTACCCATCTAGAAATAAGAGAAATGCAGATTAGTTTATTAGGGGAACCGATTACCGCCTTGATAACTTTGCCTTGTGCCTTTCTAGGAGGGATAGCTTGGGAAATTTCTTGGTTTAGTTACCCTTTGGTAGTCAGGCTATTACGGCGTTTAATTAAAGTTAAATCTTAGCTTGAGATATTCATGATTGATTAATCTATCCGGCATTGGTCACAAGTTAAGCTTGAGTCGCAGTTGTCAAGAGGGTTTGAGAATTTGGGGAAAAGAAAAAAAGGCGCGAATTTTTCTGTCGTTCAGGAAATGGAGCAATAATCAGTCGAACAAGAGGTTTTCGTATCGATTTAACAATTCCCAAATCTCGATTTTTCTCTGCTGCGAAATACTTAATTGGATCATTACTTAAGCCTTTTTGATCGGCGACAGAGAAATGATCTAAACCTCGGTCAATCATTTCTAAAGAAATGCGGTCAACGGGTAATGCTAACTCGTCAGCTACAGCATCCCCTAATACGAAATCCGATTCTCATAACCACCTTATATTTCAAAGAGAATTTAACCAATGATAATGAGTTAAATTTCTGATTTCTTCTTTCATTTCTCTAAGAACATTACAACGTTTTACTAATACAGCGGTTTGCAGGTTTATATGGGACAGTAGCAGCAGTGGGCAAACCAGTTACGCAGATGATTAGGATTTATCAAATGTATCGCTA
>JASJEI010000443.1 GCA_030064795.1 Pleurocapsa sp. MO_226.B13
TGCGACAATTATCGGCATTAGAAACAACTAGAATCTACTTGAAATATAAATGTTGCTTATACTGTTTTTAAGGCTTTGATAGTTCTTTTCTAGAGCGGAATGTAAACAATTATTGGATGAAACAATTTAGCGCACAACGGCTCTGTAACATACTCTCAATAGCATTAATTGTTGAGGAGTATTGAGGTGAAGCAGAGTAATTCTCTAGTCTTATCATTGGCTTGTTGTTTAGTGGTAATTTCGCATCAACTGAATTCAGCTTCAGCACAAGTAACCCCTGATGGCACGACCTCAACAACAGTTGATGCTAATGGGAATAACTTTACTATCAATCAGGGGGAGCGCGTTGGTGATAATTTATTTCATAGCTTCGAGCAATTTTCTGTCCCCACAATGGGTGAGGCAGCATTCAATAATGCCTCGGATATTAGTAACATTATCAGCCGAGTAACTGGCGGTAATATTTCGTCTATTAATGGTCTAATTAAAGCCAATGGCAACGCTAACTTAATTCTGATCAATCCCAGTGGAATTAGCTTTGGCGCCAATGCTCAGTTAGATCTTGGCGGCTCGTTTTTGGGTACTACGGCAGATAGTTTAATTTTTGAAGACGGTACGGTATTTAGCGCTACTAATCCTCAGTCTTCAACTCTACTAACCGTCAGCGTACCGATGGGGTTGCAGTTAGGACAAAATCCAGCCGCAATTAGCGTATCAGGAACGGGACACAATTTGAGCCTTGAAGCTCCGATTTTTTCACCATTTACCATTGGGGAAGTTTCTGGGTTAGAAGTTCAATCGGGTCAGACTTTAGCTTTGGTAGGAGGAAATCTCAATATTGATGGTGGAACCCTAACAGCAAAAGGGGGACGGATTGAGTTGGGTAGTGCAGCGGGAGGTACGGTTAATCTTAATTCCATGCCTCAAGGCTGGAGATTGAGTTACGATAACGTGCCTGTTTTTCAGGACATCAGTTTATCTCAAACAGCAATAGCAGATGCTAGTGGTATTAACAGTGGCTCCATACAAGTGCAGGGCAGACAAGTCTCCCTCGCAGATGGTTCGACTATTTTAATTCAAAACCAAGGCACTCTAGCATCGGGAAGTTTAACCGTGAATGCCTCCGAGTCTTTAGAGGTAAGTGGAACTACTGCCGATGGAGGATTATCTAGTGGTCTGTTTACCGACGTTATCGGCAGTGGTAATGGAGGAAAACTGGAAATTTCAACTCAGCAATTAACGATTCGAGATGGAGGAGCGATTATAGCTAGTACTTTTACCAATGCAGAAGCGGGTTCGATAACGATCGATGCCTCAGAATCATTGCAGATCGTTGGTTTTTCGGCTGTGAACCCCAGTCGCTTTAGTATTATCTCTGGTCAAACGTTTGGTTCTGGAAAGGCAGGAGATATCAGCATCTCCACTAAGGAATTGACTGTCCTCAATGGTGGCAATATAGCCTCGGTAACTGGTGGCGCAACTAGTACTGGCTCTGGCGGTCAGGTAAATATTAATGCCAGTGAATCTGTAGAATTGATCGGTGTTACGCCATTCGTGTTTACGCCAAGTCAAATAACAGCTGGAACCGGAAGTGCTGGCAATGCTGGAGACGTAACTATTAATACTCAGCGGTTAGTGGCTCGCGATGGAGGTAGAGTTGATGCTTCAACTACAGCAACTGGCAATGCTGGCAGCGTTACCATTAATGCCGCCGATTCAGTAGAGGTGAGCGGTACCGTGCCTGGCTCCCTTAATCCAAGCTCGATCATCTCTTCCGCCAATATCCTCGACCCATCTTTACAACAGTTATTAAGACTCCCTCCCGTACCGAGTGGTAACTCTGGAGACGTAACTATTAATACTTCACAGTTAAGTGTTACTGATGGAGCTTTAATTACCACTGGCAATGACGGATTGGGCAATTCTGGCAGCGTCAGAATCGATGCCGATTCTATATTTCTAAATAATGACAGCGGCATCACATCGCAAATAGGCATCATGCCGGATATATTTTCAGGTAATGAAAGTAGCCCCCCAGGACAACCGAGCTTTAGTAACAATTCCAATAGGTCATCGCCTCAAAGCTCGGAAAATATTCAACAAGGTGGGAGCATTGATATTTCAACCCAAACGTTATTCGTTGGCGGGGGAGCCAACATCTCTACTAGCACCTTCACAGAAGGGCTAGCAGGCGGCAATATAACAATTGATGCTGACTCTAGTGTAGAGGTCAAAGGATTTTCGGCGGTTAATCCGAATCTGCTAAGTTTTATCAGTACCTCATCATTCAGCGATACAAACTCTGGAGATTTGAACTTGTCAACGGGAAAGTTGACTATTCGTGATGGAGCTAGGATAGGAGCAGGAACTGTGGGTTCTGGTTTAGGAGGAGATCTTAAGATCGAGGCAACAGAATCGATTGAAGTTATCGGAGCAGAACCCAGCCAATCCGCACCCAGCCTTCTGGGTGCTACCAGTTTGGGAGCTGGAGATGCTGGTAACTTAACGATAGACACAACTAAATTAGTCGTAGGGGATGGTGGCAGAGTAGATTCTTCTGCTGCTGCAACAGGCTCGGCGGGAAATGTTGAGATTCAAGCAACAGAATCTATTGAAATTAGTGGAACCCTGCCAGGAACTTCCACTCCTAGCCTGATTAGTTCTGGTGCTAATGTGGAAGATGAAATTACCCGACAAATTTTTCGATTGCCTCCCATACCTAGTGGTGACGCAGGAAGTGTAACCATCGAAACTGGAGAATTGAAAATTACAGATGGAGCCGAAGTTTCAGTGGTCAATGAGGGTTCAGGAGATGCTGGGATTCTCAACATCAATGCTGATTCAATTTCCCTAGATCGCCAAGGAACTATCTCCGCAGCTACTCAATCGGGCGCGGGAGGGAATATTATGCTAAACGCTGGTAATATTATCTGGCGTAGGGGCAGCAGCACTACCGCAACCGCAGCCGGAAATGGCAATGGCGGCAACATTACCCTCGATGCCAATAACTTAGTGATTCTAGAAGGTAGTCAACTAACTGCTGATGCCAATCAAGGTATGGGGGGAAATATTCAGCTCGATACCCAAGGATTATTCGTTTGCGGAGAATGTCAAATTAGTGCCAGTTCTCGATTAGGAGTAGATGGCGTGGTAGACATCGAAACCATCGAACCCAATACTCAGTTAGAAGCAGTGGATCTACCCCAACAGCTAACCCAACCAAACGAAGCTGTAGCCTTAGCTTGTCCCACAGACAATCGACCTAATAGCAGCGAGCTGACCATTACTGGACGTGGAGGATTACCACCCCGACCCAAAGAGCCATTAAGCAGTGAATCTATAATCGGCTTTGATGCTCCTATTGCTAAAATTAAGCAGCCCTTGAATTCTGCAACCAAAGCTAATTCTACACTGCCACCTCCAGCCCGTAGTTGGTATGTAGATGCTAAAGGTAGAGTAATTCTTACCGCTCAATCTTCTAAAACTGCACCCCACGATGTTCGACTTACTTCACCTGATTGTAATATTCGGTAAATCTAAGTTAAGTAAGTCAGGGATAGTTTTAAGTTCTTACTGCTGTGTTTTAGCAGGGGGGCAGTCAAATAATTTACCAACTTTAGGACAAGCGCTCTCACCAATTACGCCCGAGCCCCCCGAACCAAGTAAACTCCAACCATTACAAATGTGCAATTGCCCCTTTCTAAATCCGATAATCTCACTCCTCGGTATTAAGTCCGAAACCATTGTTATCAAAGTCTTTGCCCCCGATATAACTCTTTAATGTACGAATCGTGGTCATACGCGAAAAAGGCGCATAATTATAGTGTCCTAAAAATCGATTTCGAGACAGCACTGTCTCATAATAGCCAAAAAATGTAACTTTTAATATTAAGTGGGCTCTTCCCAACTTTTGGTGAAACGAAGAACGGGCGATCGCTGAATCATCTCTTCAGCTAAAAAAGGATAACTTTCATTTTGTTGTCCTCTCCAGTCGGCGATCGCTAACAAAATGAAAGCATCAAAAGCTAGAACTCTGATTCAGTATTCAGAATCGAGTCCAATTCTTGAATTGCGGCAATTCTAAAACTTAACTTCTCACGAAGGAGCTAAACATTACATAAAAACCGCTTCTTAAGTAGCTCGTGACTAGCACGACCTGCCCATTTGACGTTTGAGCATCTTGAGACGATTGATTTGTCCTTCCACTTGCCCATTACTCCAAGAAAGAGTCACCCCATTTTTAACTGCTGCCCAATCTTCTTTGAGACTTTTAGCAAAACTTTGTCTTAGCTTTGATGTTACTAGATTCTGCACGTTGATACCACTCCTCTAATCGATCTGGCTGTTTTCGACGCACGCTCATCGACAAAACCTTGAGCTAATTCTATCGCCAGATTTAGATTGGGATGTTGTTGTTTAAGTAAAGCGATCGCTTCAGCATCAGAATCACTTTGTTCTTCTGGTTTGCTTAAAATCAGCCCCACCGCTCGACGTACCGTCAACAGAGATTTTTTTGGTTCAAAAACCTGAAGGGGGTATGATCCCGCTACACTATACACTGTATGCGTTTCATGGCTGTCAAACCTTTTTGATAAAAGGGCAGCTTATTAGGAGCAGTTTGCATTAATTTTTCGACCCATGACCAACATATATCCATAGATAATACCTATGTCGTACCGTATGCTCCTGTCCAAAAATAACTATGTCTTGGTCGGTTTTGCCCTTCAAGTCTGAGACGATTAATATACTCTTGATGTCCAGTATTTCTGATTTTTAAACCTACTAAACAGCTTGAAGTGTAGGCAATCGCTATCAGCAGAATTAAATTAGTAAGACGTTGAGCCGACGCTTGAGAACCTTCCAGATTATAACCACCAGATTTACAGTCACGAAACATAGCTTCAATGCCACCACGCGATGCAAATATTTTAATAACTTCTTCTTTATTTTCGAGATTAGTGAGTAAATACCAGGGGTTAGGTAATTGTTTATTATTGTATTTTCTCTTCCAATAAACTACTACATTAAATCTATCTTGTCTCTTCTCTTCTGTCACCAAGACTTGAGGATATAAAACTTTGTCTCCTGGTTTTATCTCTAAAGAATCCAGGGATTGAAATTTTTGATAACGAGGTCTAATTTTAGTACTCTTATTTAATCTCAGAATAAAAGATATTTTCTTTTTAGTTAACCAAAGTGCCAAAGCTGTACTTCTGTATTCTCTATCGCCTATAACTACTAAGTCATACTCTTTTAGTAAACGTAGCACAGGTCTAATTGTAGCCATCTGCTCATAGAAATTGCTGCTTCCTTTCTTAGATAGAAGTAACCAATATATGGGTAATGCTCTTTTCTTCCAGATGACACTGACCAGAGAAACATTATTGTTTTTCCATTGCGTTCTATCGACAGTTATAATTAACCTATCGTTCTTTTTAAACTGAGTTGCAATTATCTTTTTTATTAGGGGAAACCAGAGTAATGGTAAGCTTAACCTTGGAAGAGTTAAAAACCTCTGTATCTTTTTCCTTCGGCTTTCACATTTAATAGGATAAGGAAAGCTAGATGCCAGTCTCTCAATTCTAACTTGTCGGTGGACTTGTAAAAGCCAAACTAAAATTTGTAAGGTTAAGAATTCTGACGATGGTAGATAAGTTCTTAGATAATCGAGATAAAATTCTGGCAACATTTTTTCTTTTCTACTGTCCTACATTTAATAGAGACAGTTATTCTTAATTATCCGCAGCTTTATACTAAGAAAACCCAGAATAATTTAAGGATTCTGTAAATTATTGCCATTTGACCCTTGAATATTAAGTCAATTTCCTAGATATTTGTTGTGTATTACTAAAACTAGTACATCTCTTGTTATCTATGGATTCTGGAGGTTGTCCCCCCGTCAGCCTCTATAGACAATCAGATTGAATTTGTAAACGCCGATATCATTGCTGCCGAACTTAACCCTAACGATGTTGATGCTGCTGCTATCCAAGCTAGTAGGTTGATGCTAGAAAGAATAAATACTTTATCCAGAAAGGGTATAGATTTTGCTTTCGAGACTACTTTAGCTGCCCGCTCCGTCTTGGTCAGCATTACATGCGGCTAAAGCCTTTGTTTGCGTCTTTCGCCGATATGCGTTTGCGTTTGCGCAAGCAAGTCGTTAGACTCAGCAAGTCGAAGACGAGCGCGGTATCCGTGATAGACGCGGGGTCTGACCGCTTTGCTCGGTTTATTAGAAAATGTAAAGCCAAAGGATACGGGATTAATTTAGTGTACGTCTGGTTAGAAAGCGCAGAACTAGCAATCAATCGTGTAGCTAGAAGAGTAGCATCTGGAGGACACGATATTCCAGAAGATATAATACGTAGAAGATATGAACGAGGTAGAAACAACTTTGTCGAACTGTATTCCCCCATAGCTGACTACTGGATTGTGTACGATAATACTGGAGCTACTAGAAACGTAATAGCTGAGAAAACACCCAGCCAACAAATAACAGTTTATCAACCGTTAATTTGGCAACAAATCACCCAGGAGTCTCTATGAACCACAAGATCGATGATAGATTATCTACCAAACTAAATCCTCTCGTCCAAAAAGCCGTAGATGAAGCGATCGAACAGCACCGAATTAAGGGCGAGTCGATCGCCGTTTCGGTTCAGGGCAAAGTTAAAATTGTGACCCCAGAAGAAATTACTCCCCTAGCAGATAAGCTCAAACAAAGAGCAACCCAAAAACAGAGAAGAGAAACCGTCTAAAAGTAATCGAACATTGAAAATTTGTTACTTTTAATCTTCGTTTTATGCGTACTTAAAATACTCAAAAGCAGCACAGAGCAAAGGTTTATAAGTCTCCCTCAAATCCTTCTGCTATCTATAATGTTCTCTACTTACTCAGAGCTGGCAATATAAAAACTATGTCACGAGCTAAGGTATTTATTACTCGTCGTCTTCCCGATGTTGACTTAGAAAAATTACACCAAATAGCAGAAGTAGAAACGTGGGCAGAAAGACAGCCACCACCTTACTCGGTATTGCTAGATAAAGTGAAGCAAATAGATGGTTTGCTGTGTTTGCTCACCGATTCAGTAGATCGAAAACTGATCGAAACAGGAACATCTTTGAAAGTCATCAGCCAAATGGCGGTAGGTTACGACAATATTGATATTGCTGCGGCTACAGCTAAAAGTATACCTGTAGGCAATACCCCTGGGGTTCTGACTGATGCTACTGCCGATCTCGCTTGGGCGTTGTTAATGGCAGCATCACGCAGAATAGTGGAGGCAGAAAGATTCGTGCGAGACGGTCAATGGCAGACTTGGTCGCCTACTTTATTATTGGGAGCAGATTTAGCTGGTTCTACTTTGGGTATTGTGGGTTTGGGACGCA
Organism: Pleurocapsa sp. MO_226.B13; assembly: GCA_030064795.1. Next base: position 7,389 of record JASJEI010000443.1, read on the forward strand.
TCGGTCAGGCAGTTGCCCGTCGTGCCAGGGGATTTGAGATGAAAGTTCTCTATTACAGCAGATATCGCAAGGAATTGGCATTAGAACGCTCTTTAGCTGTAGAGTATGCAGAACTAGAAACTCTGTTGTCTGAGTCGGATTTTGTTACCCTGCACGCTTCTCTTTCGACAGAAACCACAGGCTTAATTGGCGATCGCTCGTTGGAATTAATGAAATCTTCTGCTATTTTGATTAATACCGCTAGAGGGGCGATGGTAGACCAGCAAGCTTTATATCGGGCATTAAGCAACAAGGGCATTGCTGGGGCAGCTTTGGACGTTACCGAC
>JASJEI010000444.1 GCA_030064795.1 Pleurocapsa sp. MO_226.B13
GTAAGTAAGACCTACATGACCAGAGTTGAGGGAGAAAATACTCGTCTTAGACATTATTTAGCTAGATTACGGCGTAAGACCCTCTGCTACTCCAAGTCTGTAGATATGCTTAAGTATTCCATCCGCTTGTTGCTATTTTATCTCAAGTTCAAAACTATACCTGCTTCTGTCTAAAGCATTACGCAATCACCAACGCCAATAAAAGAAACGATCGGCAGCCACAGAGGAGAAAACCCCTTAATATTAATGGTAGTTGCCTGACAGTTAAGAGAGGGATAATGTGTAAACTAAAACAGGAACTCGTTTAAAAGCTGGTGTGCCAGAACGAGATTCAATGGGGGCATCAAAAATTACATTGACTTCTGGATAGAACATCAAAGCAGCCCCAGGACGGACTTGACCGTAAATAATCTCAATATCTTCTAGTTGACTGGCGTTACCCTTGACTATTACTCGTTCGTGTTCTTGTAAGCCCACACTTTCGGCATCTTCACGATTCATCAAGATACAATGACGATGAGTAATCCGACGATACTTATCTTCAGTACGATAAACTACCGTATTGTGTTGAGCATAACCACGCCCCGTCATCAATGCCAAGACTATTCCACGAGAGTAATTATCCACGGCAAATTCTTGGGGTTGAGGTAGGTTTAAACTAGGTAAGGGAGTGACAAACATTTGTGCTTTACCTGAAGGGGTAGCAAAATGAGGTTGGTTAAAGATTCTGCCACCAATCGTAAATTCTTCTTTAGTTTCATCTATGTTTGCCATTTTTTCAAACCCAGGAATGGTTTGGGCGATTAATTCCCGCACGTATTTAGTATCTTGTAGCTTGCGCCAATTGACGGGATATTCGCCATGAACCCGATGGGCGAGTTCGGTCAAAAAATCTACCTCGGCAATCAAGTCGGCATTTTTGAGATGGGTTCGACCTTCATCATTGAGACGGACAAAATTGTTACCCGATTCTACTGTAGTCTTATGGGGATTTTCAAAACGATTAAAAACGGGAATAATAATTGTTTTTTCCGCTGCCAAACCATGAAAATGTCCTAAATTGGGTTTGGTAGCCAGATAAATAATAGTTTTAATTTTGCCTAAAGCTCGTTTAACCTTGTGGGAATTGGGACTTGCTGCATATAAATTGCCCCCGACACAAATTAGAGTATCTACTTTCCCCTCATCTGCTGCTGCAATCAAAGCCTGAGCGTCATATCCTGGTACTCGACTCAGAGAACGACCCAATAATTTTTCTAAAGATTGTTGAATTTCTTGTTTGAGACGGACTGTAACCCCCATCGAACCAAAACCCTGAACGTTAGAATGTCCCCTGACGGGCATCAATCCCGCACCGAAGCGGCCGACATTGCCAGTTAATAAAGCAGTGTTGGCAATACTCCCGACATTATCTACCCCATTTTGTTGTTGCGTAATGCCCATCGCCCAAGCAAATACCACTTTAGGCGAATCGGCAATCATCTGGGCGGTGACTTCAATTTCTGCTTGAGACACGCCACAAGTAGCGACAATTGTCTCCCAATCAGTAGAATTAGCATGATCGACTATATCCGACCAATTTTCGCTATGCGCTTGCAAAAATTCTCGGTCTATTTGATTCTGTTCGATTAAAGATTTCTGAATTCCGACAAATAAGGCGGTATCGCTACCAGGAATTGGTTGTAGATAAATCGAAGCAATATCCGAACCAGTAAACAAAGATTTGATCGGAAAAGCAGGAGAAGCAAACTTAACCAAACCCCTTTCCTTGACTGGATTGATGACAATAACCTTGCCTCCTCGCTCTCGTAATTGAATCAACTCATTCATCAGACGGGGATGATTATAGGAAGCGTTAGAACCTGCTAGCACCACACAGTCAGTCGCCTTGAGGCTTTTGAGGCTGACCATTGATGTACCAGTGCCGAAAATCTGTTTTAGCCCAAAAGTTGAAGGGGCATGACAAAGATCGGAACAATCAGCAAGATTATTTGACCCCAAAGTTCGCATCATTAATTGCAATAAAAAAGCAGCTTCATTTGAAGAGCGACCCGAACTATAGGATGCTACTCTTTCTGGGTTTTTCTGGAAAGCTGTTTGGGCAATTTGATAAATTTCATCCCAACTAATTTTTTGATAGTGAGTATTACCTGAAGAAAAAATTACGGGAAAACTCCACCTCCCCAATCGATCTGCTGCTTGGGAGGTCAGTTGCTGAAGCTGTTCTATAGTTTGCTTTTCAAAGAAACTTTTCTCAATTGGAGGTTGAATTTCAGCAGAAATTGCCTCCACACTTTTCATACAGCGTTGTAGCTTTTCTCCTTCCTCATTAGTAAATCCTCCCTTTTGTCCCCCCGTACCCCAAGAACAAGATAAGCAAGCACTTTTATGCAATAACGTCTGCCAGAGTTTAGGGCCTTCGGGAGATAGGGTGTGTTCTGCCCAATACTCAATTAAGGGCAATCCTCCCCCCATCTCTGGTGACTTCGGTTCGAGTGGCTGTTGGTTATTCTCATTCATGTGAGCTACCTCTCTAGATAATATTTGTTCGATCGCGATCCGAGTGGAGAATAGAAAATAACAGCGCGATCGCTTATTCCAATTCCAGATTTATAGCAGTCGAAGCAAAGGTTGAGACAATTAATACTTATCTCGCGCAAAGGCGCGAAGGCGCAAAGGGCTTTATAGATGTCCGTTGCTCCATAGTTTCGATTGCTATAACTCTTATTCTTGTATCCTAACTTGGATAGTTAAATTGTAGATATAGTTTCAATAGATTCAACTAAACAACACCAAACAAACAACTCTCTTTGCGTCTTCGTGCCTTTGCGTGAGAATACCCAATACCTCAAATTAGCTAAAACAATCCACCACAAGGCTATTAAATCGTCCCTGGAGAAGCACTCAAAGAAGGCAAAAAGTTAACGATCTGCGGAAAAGTAATAATCAAAGCCAAAACCAAAAGCTGTAACAAAATAAAAGGAATTGCCCCGCGATAAATATCTTCCGTTTTAAGTTCTGGTGGTGCTACGCCTCGTAAATAAAAGAGAGCAAAGCCAAAAGGAGGAGTTAGGAAAGAAGTTTGGAGATTCGCCCCAATCACCACTCCATACCAAACTAAATCCAAACCTAGCTGTTGGGCTACGGGGGCAAAAATTGGAATTACGATAAAGGCAATTTCAAAGAAGTCAATAAAGAAACCCAAGATAAAGATTACCAGCATATTAACCAGCAAAAAGCCGATTGTTCCCCCAGGAATATTAATCAGGAGATTTTCCATAAACCTGTCTCCTCCCAAGCCCCTAAAAACCAAACTAAAAGCAGTCGAACCCAAGAGAATAAACATTACCATGGTGGTAATTCGCATCGTTGCATCGCACACTTCTCGCAATGCTGCCCAATTCAACTGACGGTTGATAGCTGCTAGAATCATTGCCCCTACCGAACCCAATGCACCTGCTTCGGTGGGGGTGGCAACACCCAAGAAAATGCTCCCCAACACGACCACAATTAGTAGCAGGGGAGGAAGCATCACCGTTATTACTCTGATTAAAAGTTTTTTACCGCCAATTCTGACGCTGGCGGGTAAAGCGGGTGCAACCTCTGGTTTGAGAAATGCCACTACTAATACATGAAGGGCAAAAGCCCCCGCCATCATCAACCCAGGAATTAACGAACCAATAAATAAATCCCCGACGGGAATACCCAATTGATCTCCCAAGACGACCAACACTACACTGGGAGGAATGATTTGTCCGAGCGTCCCTGATGCGACAATTACCCCCGCAGCCAATTCTTTGTGATAGCCGTAGCGCAGCATAATCGGTAAGGAAATTAGACCCATCGCCACGACAGTTGCAGCTACTACCCCCGTAGAAGCAGCCAGTAATGCCCCAACTATGACCACGGCCAAAGCCAAACCGCCTCTAACTCTCCCAAACAGGATGCCCATCGTTTCCAATAGCTTTTCGGCAATGCCAGTTTTTTCTAGCATCGAACCGAGAAAGATAAAGTAGGGAATTGCCAACAGGGTATAGTTAGCCATGATGCCAAATATACGGCTAGGCATGGCGTTAAAGAAACTAAAGCTAAATTCTCCTACTGCTGCGCCAATTAGGGCGAAGATAATTGCTACTCCACCCAAAGAGAAAGCCACGGGAAAACCCACGGATAATAAAACCAATGCCCCCGCAAACATTGCCATCCCCAACCAGTCATAACCCATTTAGTTATCCTCCTGGCTGGCACTAGTTTCTAGATATATCTGCAAATTTTTGATTGCTTCGGAGATGCCCTGAAAAATTAAAAAGATAAAAGCCAAAATAATCGCAAATTTAATCGGATAGCGCGGTAATCCGCCAGGATCGGGAGATAATTCTCGTATTCTCCAAGAATTGACCACCGTTCCCCAGGAATAGTAAATAATCAAACTACTAAAGGGAATTAAAAATAAAATATTACCGACAAAATTAGCTAAAGCCTGACGACGATGACTCCAGCCTTTATAAAAAATATCCACCCGCACGTGTTCGTTATATTTGAGGGCATAGGCAGCACCAAACAGAAAGACTATATCGAATAGATACCACTGTATTTCGATCAGGGCATTGGAAGTAAGATTGGTTCCAATTATCCGCCCTAAATATCTTCCCAATACATTCCACGCTCCTACTGCCACCATTAATAGTACTAGCCAGTAAGTAAGGCGACCAATCCATTCATTAATTAGATCGATCGCCCTGGCTATCTGTAATAGCTTGTTCAAACTTCTTCCTCGATCGCATTTTTGCCTAAAAATTAATTATCACTTATCCCTTACCAGCGGTCTATTATCGGTAATTAATTTTTATTACTCAATTTGTTGGATATGCTATCTTGTTTATATTCAACTTGTTGTATATAAACTATTTGTATATTAAATAACTTAGTAAATGGGCGAACGGCCGTTCACCCCTACTGTTTCTAATTATGATGACTTTGTTTTATCGCAATGCTCGTTTGTTAATTTTGACAATTATCCTAATTGTTGTCTGGGGATTATCTTCTTATACAGCTTTGCCTCGACTAGAAGATCCTGAGTTGGTATCTCGTTTTGCTAGTGTACGGACATTTTGGCCTGGGGCAGATGCACAGCGGGTTGAGGCGTTAATTACCGAAAAGATTGAAGACGAACTGATTGAAATTGAAGAAATCGACGATTATGAATCGACTTCTAGTACTGGTAGTTCGATTATCGTTATTGGCTTAAAAGATACCGTTACCAAAGAACAAGTAGATGGAGTTTGGTCGCGGGTGCAGAACAAAATAGATGAAGTCGAACCAGAATTACCCGCAGGAATTGTCGAGCCTGAGTTAGAAAAAGGTAAAGTAAAAGCATATGCGCTGATTACAGCTTTAACTTGGTCGCAAGACGATAAGCCTAATTATGCTATTCTCAATCGTCAGGCAGACATTTTAAAAGATCGCCTCGAAAGTATTTCTGGGACAGAAGAAGTAGAGTTATTTGGCGATCGCGATGAAGAGATTTTGGTCGAAATTCAACCTGAAGTAATTGCCAGTTACAACCTGACTGTAACGGATATTTCCCGACAGATTCAACAGAGTGATTCCAAGGTATCGGCAGGAACGATCCAAAATGATAGTAATGACTTGTCTTTGGAAGTAGCAGGAGAATTAGATACTCTAAACCGAGTCAAAAATATTCCACTTAATTTTGGTAGTAATAGTCAGGTGATTCGTTTGCAGGATGTTGCACGAGTGACCAAAGGGGTGAGTTATCCCGCCAACGAACAAACCATAATTAGCGGTCGTCCTGGAGTAGCGATCGCCGTTCATATCAATTCGAGGACTCGCTTAGATCTCTGGGCAGAAACTGCTAAGGAAATCTTAGCGGAATACGAAGCAGAAATACCCACGGGGATGAGGCTAGAGACGATCTTCGATCAGAGTAGCTATGTTACCGCCAGATTAAACGGTTTAATCCTCAATCTGGTTTTGGGTGGGGGATTGGTCTTTCTGGTGACTCTAATTATGATGGGTTGGCGTTCGGCATTAATTATCGGTACATCCTTACCTTTATCGGTGTTGATGGTATTTGGCTGGATGAACATAATTGGCGTTCCCCTGCACCAGATGTCAATTACGGGGCTGATCGTAGCCTTGGGAATTTTGATTGATAACGCGATCGTCATGGTAGATGAGGTTAGCAATCATCTGCGTCGAGGTTTGCGAGGAAAAGAGGCAATTGCCCAGGGTATTCAGCGTTTAGCAGTTCCCCTGTTGAGTTCTACCCTGACTACAGTCTTGGCATTCTTACCGATCGCTTTAGTACCAGGCCCTACAGGAGAATTTATCGGGGCAATTGGGATTAGCGTTATTTTGGCCGTTTCCTCCTCAATGTTTCTTTCGCTGACGGTTATTCCCGCGCTAACGGCAAAGTTTCAAAGACGGGGAAATATCGATCGAGGATCTTGGTGGCACACCGGTATTTCTATCCCCTCCCTCAAACAGTGGTATGGCAAAACTTTAAGCTGGACTACCGCTAGACCAGTTTTGGGGATCTGTTTGGCATTATTTTTGCCCGTGACGGGCTTTGTAATGGCAGGAAGTTTGGCACAGCAATTTTTTCCTGCTGCCGATCGCGATCAGCTACAAATACAGGTAGAGTTACCAGCCACAGCAGCGATCGCTCAAACCAGATCTACCGCCGAACAAATAGGCGATCGCCTAGTTAATAATCCCACTATTACTGATGTCCATTGGTTTATCGGCAGGAGTGCGCCCAGGTTTTATTACAACGTAGTCGGGGCGAGGGAGAGAGAATCAAATTATGCCCAGGCGATCGTCCAGCTTAACGATCTTGCAACTAGCGATTTAATCCAGCAATTACAAACAGATTTAGATCGAACTTTTCCTAATTCTCGAATTTTGGTCAAACAGTTAGAACAAGGGCCACCTTTTGATGCCCCAATTGAATTGCGAATTTCTGGGGCAGATATCGAGGTACTGCAACAGCTAGGAGAACAAGCCAGAAGTTTATTAATTCAACAACCAGAGGTAACTCATGCCCGCGCTAGTTTAGATGAAATCAGACCTCAGCTTAAATTTGAGGTTGACGAGGAAAAAGTGCGTTTAGCAGGGTTAGACCGCAATAATATTGCCCAGCAGCTTAACACTAGTCTGGATGGTAATACAGGGGGAACGATTCTCGAAGCTACCGAAGAATTACCAGTTAGAGTGAGATTGTCTAAAAGCGATCGCGCTGGAGTCAAGGAACTTAATTCTCTAGATTTATTATCATTAACCGATAATACTCCTCAGTCAGTTCCTCTATCTTCTTTAGGTAGAGTATCACTCGAACCAGAACTAGCTAAAATCACTCACTACAACGGACAAAGAGTTAATACCGTCCAAGGTTTTCTCCAAGCAGGAGTCTTACCCGATACCGCCCTGACAAAATTCAAGCAACAACTGGCAAATGCCAACTTTCAATTACCCAACGGTTATAGTTATCAGTTTGGTGGAGAAGCCGAACAAAAAAATGATGCCATCGGTGGTTTGATTTCTACGGTGGGAGTCTTAGCAGTAATCATGATTTCCACCCTAGTCTTATCTTTGGGTTCGTTTAGTCTGGCAGCAATTATTGGCTTGGTAGCGGTAGCATCTATTGGTCTGGGATTATTATCGATTTGGCTGTTTGGCTATCCTTTTGG
>JASJEI010000445.1 GCA_030064795.1 Pleurocapsa sp. MO_226.B13
GGCTAACCATATCTGGCTCTGGCAAGATAATTATTACAGGAGCAGCCCTAGAGTTTCCAGCAGACTACGAATATACTCTAACTCCAGAGTTTCGATTTACCGATGTTTTTGCCAAGACCAAGTTACAAGGTGACGAAACCTCTGGCAATAAATTAATCTTTAATAATCTATCTGACTTAGATTTAACCTACCTGGGATTGATTAGAGTTGAAACTCAATTCAACGATAGTGAAAAAGTTAAGATTGATTTTGTGGCAGTCGAAGAGGCTCGACCTGGCGCTTCCTATGATTTTGGCTTTGGCAGTTGTAACGAACCAGAAATTAGCTACACCAAAGGAAGAGTAATTTTTTCTGAATGCTTCAAGCCTGAATTTTCAAATTTGTTGGCAGATCTAGACAGCCAAACCAGAGCTAGATTCAATAAGTGTTGGGGTTCGGCTTCAAGTGGGGGTATTCCCCATAGCTATAGTGGCAATGGTTTGCCCTTGATAGAATACGAAGAATGCGAGGGATTGATTTTAAGCGGCAAAATCCACTACGAATCGCCGACGATTTCCGCACCGCTAGTTCGGGTAGAGAACTGTACCCGTCTCAGCCTTTCCTTTAGTGGGCAGAACACCAACACCACAGGAGGAGAAGTTGTTTTTACTCCTTTTAATTCCGATTTAGAAAATAGCTATTTGGTTTACCTAGTCAACAGCGACGTGGAATTGAACTTAAACAGCCCAACATCGCAATCTACCTATATTACAGGGGGCGGAGCGATCTATGCCGACTCGCGATCGCAGATTGACACGCGACGAGGGAGTGGATTGGATTTAATTTTTTACGACTCTGAAGGTAAATTAATTACTAGCTTGCTACCTAGCGACGAAGAGGTGATTTTAGAATCAGGATCATTTTTAAATAGCTTCGATTTTAAAGATGAAGAAGGACTCTACACCCTAAATTCTGCTGCCGTCTTAGAAGAACTCGCGGCTAAAGATTTACCCCCAATTCTCGATGGCGAAGAAATCAATCTCTATCTAGATCCAACTGCGGGAGACGATGCCAATTCGGGTATGGATTCTGCCTTGCCAGTTAAAACCTGGGCGGCAATAACTGCCCTGGCGCAAAAGTATCGACTCGACGGCGGTAGGTTGAGGATTGATGTGGCTGCGGGAACTCACGCGGTAGATGAAACCTGGGAAATAAATGACGATTTTATTGCAGGAGAGGGACAGATTTTTTTGACAGGCGTTCAGCCAAGTTTTGAGGATCTTGAATATGTTTTTGTTCCCAGTTTTCGGATTCTCAACTTTACTCTGAATACTTTTCTAGAGTTTAGCGACAATAATAAAATTATCGTTAGTAAAGATGGGGTGGTAGTAGATAGTTTATCCTTAAATAATGGTCTGGAGGCTAGGAATTGTGAGAATTTTACCGCTACCACTTTAGAAGTAAAATCGAGTGTTTTTTGCAATAACTGTAAAAATCCCTTCGCACGAGATCTCAAGCTAACTGAAGCAGGAAATAATCAAGCCGATTTGGTTTTTATTCGTTGCTTCGATCCTTATTTTGAGAATATTATTGGTACTACTTCTAACGAAATTTCCTTTCAATTTTGCGAAGGAGATGTAAAAAAAAGCTCTGGAATTACAATCGCAGAGCATCCAGCTAGTACCGTGGCAACAGCAGTAAGCTATAGCAACTGCAAAAATCTAGTTTTAGAAGGCAACTTCTATCTAAAAGGCTCGAATCTTCGAGGCAAACTAATAAATCTTTTAAACAGCGAGAACATAGAACTCGATCTCAGTAGCTACGTGAATGAATCTGGAGGAGATATTACTTTTGCTCCAAGTGGGGTTGCTACTCCCCAACAGCAAAGCTTAATTTCAATAATTAATAGTTCGGTTTCTTACCGTTTGACTCAGCTACCCACAGACTTTTTCATCAAAGGATTCAATTCCTTGTATATTGACGAAAGTAGCAAGGTATCTGGATTTAATTTAGTTTTCGATCCTCAGACCAGTAGCTATAGTACTGATAGAATTCCTGGCGATGGCAGGGTTGTCCGCGAAATAGGTTCGATTATTGACGGCAAGGACTATCAACAAAGCGATGGTAGCTTTATCTTACAAGAAAGCGCGATCGCTCGTTTAGACGAGCGCGTTTCTAATACAATTTTTGAATCTACTGGTTTTCTAGCCTTACAGGTTTCTGAAGCGGGGGATGATGCCAATGATGGTTTAACTTTCCCTACTGCCGTCAGAACTCTCACTCGTGCCAAAGAGATAATCAATTCTGAATATAATTGTGCTGATTCTAGCGTTTTAATTCTTCTAGCCGATTCAGTTTTTAATTTAGATGAAACTCTGGTTATCGATAGTTCTTGGAAGTGTAGGAGTTTAACTATTATCGGTCAAACTTTAAAGTGGAGTGACGGCGTATCGAGTGCTTGTATTTTAATTGACAATAATTTAGAGGGAACTGCGGGAGACAGCCTTGTAGAACCAAGAGGTTCGACTCCGTTGGTTATTTTAGAAGACTTTACTCTCGAGCCTCCTTCAACTGGCAATGTCATGGGGCTAAGAGTTGAGAATGGCTCCAGGGCGATCGTTAATCGAGTTAAGTTCCAACAAAACAATCTGTTTCATCTCTTCGTGCGCCATTCAAAAGTCTATTCTTATGATGGATTCTCTTTTGACGGTGAAGCTAGAACTGGAATTTATCTGCTTAAAGACTCAGAAATAAATATATTCGATGCGATCGCGGTTAACGGAACGCAAAACTATAGCTCCGAATTCTTAAGAGTTAGAGACAATTCCAAATTTCGCTGTCTAACTTCTACCGTATTTAACACGGGAGCAACTGTAACTGGGAAGAAGTATAACTTTGAAAGTCAATCAGAAGCCTATTTTAAGACCGACGATCCACAATACGATACTCTAGAAAAACTGATTCCAGGAGATCTTGCGGGAACGATCGCTCCTAATTGTATTGTTAACGGCGACAGACTAGAGACAAGCAACGCGATCGCTCAATTAGCTGTTAAAGCAGAGCAGATCCCTCGCATTCAATCGGGTATCCAGCAGGTGTCCGCAGCAGGGACGGTACAGACTAATATAACTTTCCCTCAGCAGTTCGCTACCGTACCCAACGTTCAGGTGACTCTGATTACAGATGGTAGTGGCACTTTTACAGATAGAGGTTTAGTCTTAGAGGGAGAGCCAACCACTACTGGTTTTACAGTTAAAGGCGTTGGCAACGTGACTGCTTTGGATAAAATTAGTTGGATTGCAATTGCAAACTGATGAGTTATTACGCTTGTAGAGAAAAACGGAAAAGAAACCGTAGGTTTGTTACCCTAGCTCAATTCTGTTTGGGATTTGTTGCAGGAATTGTTTTTTATTTGATTTTTTGAAGGAGAATAGCTCTTTGAAGTCAGAAGGCTTACGGCTTAATTATGAGTACTGTCGTCACCTATAATCCAAATCTTCCTTGGTCTAGAGAATTTCTGTTCTTAGAAGCCGACGGGACGGTGACGGATTTATTGGGGACAAGTTTTAGGATGATGATTCGACCCAATCTAAAAGCCAAAGAAATCCTAGCAGAAGCTTCTACGACTAACGGCAAGATTGAATTTCAAACCGTAGAGACGACTTATAACCAAGTTGAAATTTCTGGAGTCGGAATTAAAATAACTTTAGATGCAACAGATACTTTAACCATGTATGAATCTAGCGTTAAAGCAGTAGCAGATCTGGAAATTTCTTACCCAGACGGTACGGTACACCCAGAAGTCGTCAACTTGATTTTTAATCCTAATTTAAGCGTGACGCGAGATTTTTGATGTCCAACTATAGTGTAGTTAATCAATGCGGAAAAATTCTAGTCGTCAAAGAACCCTCCTCGGCGATCGCGGTTGTTACCAAGATTCAAAGAGGAGCGCGAGGAGCAGACGGCAATGATTTTGCCAGAGACGATTTTATACCGAGTCTGGGGCAGACTGTTTTTAATCTTTCTAGAAAAGTAACCAATTCCAACACGGCTCTTTTGTACATAAACGGGCAAAAGCAAAGACTGGGTAGTGTTTATCAGATATCTGGTTCGGGAACTATACTAGAGTGGCTCAATATCTCTTTCTTGCTAGAACCCTCCGATTCATTAGAATTTTATTATCAATATGAGTAATCTAATTAAACGCAAACAACTTGACTGGGTATTTTCAGCAGGCGTACAGGTACAAAGTTTCAGCACCAGTGCTTCTTCTACCGATGACGTGACTTCGGTGATCACCTCTGCTTTGAGTAGTGCAGGTAGAGGCGGTTCGTCAGTACCACTGGTTATATCTGGTGGGGAAGAATCGCAGGGTGTGATTACCACTGGCGATTTTGCCAGAATCGAAATTGAATCTGCAATTAATAAAGATAAAATCGCTGGCGACGAAAATAATAACGAAGTCTATGCCAGACTCAGCGAGTCGAGCGGTACGTATACTTTAACTTATTTCTATCTCGACGATACAGGTGCGGAACAGAGCTATAGTTTTGCCAGTCCGACGGATATTAATTTTAGCTTTAACTATCGCTTCGTTGCCGATAAGCTACCCGCCGATGCGATCATCGGGCAATTGGGAATGCAGATTTCTCAAGACCCTGGTGGCAATCGTCAAAAAGTAGTCAGAGAGCGTCTTACTGTCACGGCTACCAATACTCTGACCGATTTAACTCAGTCTATAGCCGAACCTACTCAGCTACAGTTGATTATTAACGGCGTAGATTATCACACGGGAACGGGGCAGCCAGTTACTCTGACTGGACAGACCCCAGGTTGGAATTCAGCAGCCTTCGGGACTGAAAAAGCTTGGGATATCGAAACTACTGATACGGTGTTTGCTGTTTACCCAATTAATAGTTAATAGCTGATGGCTGAGTTGATTCTGCAAAAGCAGATCGAACAAAACTTAGAGTTTTATCGCTCTTCCGAGCTGCCTTTTGTTAACGGTGCGGGATTGACTTTCAGTCATGGCTGGACTAACTTCGATCCTGGTGTTGACTGGTATCAAGTTCAGGCTTGGGCAGTCTGTACTCAAGCTCAGGCGGGCTGGAATGCGGGAGAGCAGGCGTTACTTAACGGACGCAGGTGTACTGTCTCTATCGACTCGACCAATATATTCGTACAAATTGGTGCGAATGGGGTTAATATCGGTCGAAAGAATGGCAATTTGAATGAATTCAACCTCAATGTCGATCGCTGGCTTATCTATGTAATGGGAATTAGAAAGCTTTGAAAATCTACGCCTACAAAGATACTGGCTATTTTGCCACGATCGCCGAAATTGCGATCGCCAATTCTAATTTTTTAGAAGTCCCATCTCTACCACCACACGGCAACCACAGATGGGATGGCAGCAAGTGGATCGCCCTGACCGATCTGGAAATCGAGGCGACGGCTGAAGAACCAGCAGAAGGAGAAATACCTCAAGAAACTGGTGGCGTGGAATTGCCAGATTCGGTAGAAGATAATTCTCTTGTTGTCTGGAACAAAGAAGGATCTGAGGTGTCTCTTGCAGATTCTAATTTGACTGTTTCTGCTTCCGAGTCGCGGTTGAATTCCCCGTACAGTTTGAATGTCGTTCAGGGAGATTATCTGATCGACGGGGTCTCGATTACCGCCAAAGAAAGACAAATCGCGATCGCGACTGAAGAACAAGAATACGATCAAACTAGCTGGCAGCAGATTCCAGGGTTGAAGTTGATTAGCAGAAACTTGGCTCAATCGAGCTACACGATCGCGATCGAGCTTCTAGTAAAGGTAGATAAAAATGAACGAGATTTTGAATTCGCCCTTTTTATTAACGGAGAGCAACAGGAACAAGACACTCTAGATCTTCATTTCGCCAAAAAAAATGATGACAAATCGCTGACTTGGAGCAACGATTACGAACTAGATCCAGAAAGCGTAGTTTCTCTTTCTTGGCGTAGTAGTGGCAATAGCTGCAAGGCGACAGCAGGAAGAAGAAAACTTACCCTGATTCAGCATCAACCGACTGGCTTGGCAGAGCCAATTGTCCCAGAAGAAGAAGAACAAGAACAAAGCGATTGGCTGTTCTTAGGCGAAGGCGGAATCGATTTCTCCCACGGCAATGGAGCGAATAAAGATATTCGCTATCGTTCGTCGATGTCGCTGGTTCGAGACAGCTCTGGTATCTATTTCTCTGGTGCTAGTCCTTTTGCTGCTTGGGTTAAATTTGAGTTTCTGCGCTGGTCTAGAGGAGAAGGAAAAACTCTTAAGATTGTTTTCGCGGCTACTCAAGGTATTTGCCAAGTCGGGATTGGTAGCGATGAAGTCAACGAAAACTCGAACGGGCTTTATTTTGCTAGCGAGTTAGCAATTTATCTGAATCAAAATAATCTCTTTAGTTTGCTCGGCAATAGAGGCAAGCCTTGGCAAGGAACGCAAACGACTCTCAATATCCGAGTTAGCAGTAACTACCACCGTCTAGAGATCGAAAACGACGGCACTCCAGGCTCGAATATCAGCGTGTTCGACCTTCCTGATGGCAATAGCGAAAATTGGGACGACAGCAACGAACCGCTCTATCAAGGAGCGATAGGTCAAAATCATTCCGCCGATTCTCCTAATATAATGCCCTTCTTCATCCCTCAAGATGGGAGCGGTTTTAAGATTATTGCGGTTCAAGTTATTTAGAGTTTTAAAGTTTTTAGTTATGGCACTACTAACAGCACAAATTATTGGCGACAAGATTGTCGGGGTGGATATTCCCGTCCCTCCCAAGGGCTCGCCTTACGGCAAACAGCCCTTCAAAATTATGGACTTGGAGACCAGTCCTTATAAGGACATCAGTACTATCGTTAACTGGGAAAAATACGGTCATCGTCCAGAACTGAAGCGAGACTATAGTTTCGTCAGGGGGCAGATTAAGGCAATCGTCAGGCAAAAAGGTGTCGAGACAACGCTTTTGACCCTTAACGATCCAGAAAATATCACTAAAGTCGAAGGCGATCGCTATTTAGTAGGGGACGATCCAGTTGGAGATTTGGAAAATCACAACGGGCATATCGCTACGGTTCAAGCAGACCTGTCTTGGAAATTTGAAGACCAGGAAGCGGTCGGCTACAGAGAGTTAAATGTTGCCGAGAAGCAAGTCGCTGCTGTCTATAATATCGGCGACCTTAACGATCATGAAGCTGATTTCGGTTCGGAAACTGTATTTCTCTGGAACGTCGAATATCACGAAAATTCAATCGCTACCAGATTGAAGAGAAGGTATTATGTTGAGACGATAATACAAAGAGACTTACCAGATTACAAGGAAATCGTAGCATACGAAATGAAATTCTCACCCGCCAAAGATCTAATCTCCCGATATTCAGAACACGGCGCAAAAGGAACTTTAGAAGATCGTTCCGCAACCAACCCGACCCCCACCCCTGCTATCTGCGACTATCTGTATTCTCGTTCGATCTTTGCCCCTGGTGGCTCTAATCCTGGGCTATCTTCTAAGCCTTGGGCTACGCGGACTGGCAGACCGTTGATCGAATTAGTCGATGAGATCTATAACATTTTAGTTTATGGAATTTACAGTTGAATTACAGTTGAATTAAATGAAGTCAGAAGCCGATGCTGTCACATACCTTTCAACTACCCTAACTTAGCTCCTCATGTCGCTTGAAGTTAGGGATTGTGTCTAC
>JASJEI010000446.1 GCA_030064795.1 Pleurocapsa sp. MO_226.B13
TCCTCAAACCCTCAAGGAAACAAATAACCATTTCAACACCAATAATTTTGGTCGTAAGCAAATTGCTATTGCTAAGAGTGCCAAAGGGATCTTAACTAGTTCTGTTGCTTGGACAGACAGCTCAAAAAGCGAAGATACACGAGGCTCTATTACTTTAACCGAACCTTTAAAATCTGAAAATGGAGATATCGCCTTACCTGAAAATTCCTCCATAATAGTTGAAGTTTCTGACTGGGATGATGGGGGATTTGTAACTTTGAGAGCGATCGCCATAGTAGCCAAGAATTCTCAGGGAGAAATAGTCCAACAAGAAATACCCGAAGATAGCTTATTAATCCGTGGTGAAGACAATCAACCATTAAAATTTGAAACTGAAAATTCAGGTAGTGGCAATTCGGGGATCGATCAATTATTAAGCAGTGCAGTGAAAAGTAGCGTCAGAAGTTTACCCATTCCTAGAGAAATAGGTTCTGCGGTTTCAAAAACAATCAGTGGATCTGGTTCAAAAGTCGCAAATGAAGGCAAATTTTACTTTATTGAAGCCCAAACTCCTATCCTAGTTTATGTGAACAATTCCATAAGTATCGAGCAATGAAAAATATTTCAAATCACAAAAAGTTCTATGCCACGGCGATCGTGGTTGTCTTGACAACCACTTCAATTCATAGAGTTTCTGCTCAGATAAGGAGATTTCCCAGCATAAAAACTACCAATCGACTAAGAGAACTTCAACAAAAACAAATACCCCTAGCTACGACGATCGAAGGAACTATTACAACTCCAATTATCTGGACAGACAATTCTCAACCAAATGCAACTAGAGCCACAATAATTTTGAATGAACCACTTTTATATTCTGATGGAAGTATTGCCTTGCCTGAAAATTCCTCCTTAATAGTCGAAGTTTCTGACTGGGATAATGCAGGATTTGTAACTTTAAATGCGGTCGCCATTGTCTACGAAAATAGCCGAGGAGAATTTACTCAAAGTACCATTCCTGAAGGTACTTTACTAATTAGAAATGAAGATAATCACCCTCTAGCATTTAAAACAGAGGAATCAAACGGTGGAAATTCCATAATTGGTGTAATTGCTGATGAAGTGGTACAAACTGGTGCTAGAAATCTATCTCTTCCTGGTGGGTTAGACTCAGCAGTTTCGCGTAGTTCGCGAACTATTAGAGATAACTCTAGAAGTTCCAGGAGATCTAACACCGGTGCAGTCTATTCTGTTGAAGAAGAAACCACGGTTTCCATATACGTAAATAGCTTTTTGAGTATTGAAGAATGAAAAATTCATGTGTTATTGGTGTTGGTGTTTGTGCTGGTCTTGCAGGTGCTTTATTAGTTACTCCTGCTCGGGCAGATGTCAATATTCCTGAAGATATTGCCCAAAAAGAAACCATTCCCATCAAAATTATTCCAGGTCAAACTAGTGCCATTAATTTTAAGAATGACGAGCGAGTATCATTTTTAATTTTAAGCGATCGCTCAAAAATAGTTTATTCTTTAAATGCCCCGACTGACTCTGGCCAGGCTAGGTCTATCTATTTGAGGAACATCGAACCTCTTGATTTCCCTGGTGAAATAACTAGTAATCAGCCTAATTTATTTGTTGTCGCTATCGACGAGCTTGGAAGACAAAGGCAATATGAATTTGTGGTCGATAACACGCAGCAGCATGACAGTAAAATAAACATCATTCCAGAAAAGGAAAAAACCCCAAAAAACAGGGCGAACGTAATTAATACAGAATTGGGGGCAGCTACTCCAGAAGACGTTCGGATCGGCTTGAAATACAAGTTGAGAAAAGGTGAAGTGTCTCCAGAAGATCCTGTTGCTTTATATACTTCCGAAGCAATTGCTCTGACCCTTAATGGACAAAAAACCTTACTCGCTTTAGCAGGAGAATTTGATATTCCTCTATCAGTGATCTCCGAATTTGGTAGAACTGGATTAGCTCAAAAAGCCAAATTTAGAATACAATCCGCTGAGCATTGGCTTCTAATCTTGATTTAAAGCAAGAGAAAGTATCACTTACTTGTTCGGTATAAAACCAGTGATTTAGTTGACCAATTATTAGACTCAACTCATTTTCGAGATGATCTTCACTTATTTCACGCTCGTATATGCGCTTAGAGACTAATTGCTCATATCTTAGTTCTAATTCTTCGACAAGCGTACATTTATCAGAATCCCCTTTAAAAAGATAATCGAGCGGATCTTGTCGGTTTTTGGGGTCGCTCTCCCCAAAATGCCACCAACTTCCTTCGATAAAATTGTATTTTTTGGTGCTGGACATCCAAGCATTAATTATCTTTGAGGCGATAATTTGGTTTATTTTTAAGATTCTATCCGATTCACTAGGTTGTACAGTACTATCAAAATCAAAAAATAAATTGGTATTGTTTATATTGTAATTAGGAAAAACATTGTACCCCTCACTCACATTTTGAATTACCGAGCTTAAATTCGTAGGTATGTTTTCTTTAAACAAATATCCCTGCGCCCCAGCCCTCATGGATTTTTGAACTAAAAATCGATCATCCACACTAGTAATTATAATTATTTTTATATGAGGATATTTACTAAGAATTTTTTTGGTAGTAGTCAAACCATCCATAACTGGCATCTGAAGATCGATCAAAATCAGATCTACATCGTGTTGTTCTACTATGGCAATTGCCTCCAAGCCATTACTAGCAATCCTAAGATCGCTATTTTGAAATCGAGCGCACCCCTGTAACTGTTCGACTAACTTAAATTGACTTGATACTTGGTCGTCAACAATTAATAATTTCATTCCGTGGATCAAATGCTAATTATTTTATTTGATATCTATTTTTCAATATTAAATCAATTATTTCACTAACCATAAATCATTATGAATTTTTCAATTACGTATTTCCTGAAAAGTTATAGATTATTAAGCATACTATTAATTTTTTACTACTTTTTTGATGAACCGGCGATCGCACAAAATGTCGAAGTCAAGTTATTACCAAATTTCAACGAAATTTCATTTCAAGACTTCGATCCCCTTAATGAAGGGGGAGTGATAGGAACTGAGTTCAATGAACTTATCGGTCGAGATATCTCACGTCAGTTTTTTGCAGGAGATCATGTTGAAGATGTTTTACAGCTAGGAGATCTTGAAGCCTCTCTAGCCCCTCAAGAGTTTACTCTAAACGATATTAACGATCGTTTACTAGAACCTAATGACTTTTCAACATTACCCCTCAGCGAGTTTTCCTTGATTGAAGAACAGACACTCTTAAATTTAGTAGAGGCTGTTCCAGGACTAGGACAGGAGCTTGCTGAAGATATTGAGCCAATCAATAAGCTACTAGAACAAGAGGGGATTTCAACAGATGTTGACCTCAAAACCCTTGTTAAAGATCGCTCAATCGCCAACCTTCAATTAGGATCTATTGACTTGGAGAATTTTTCGGTGGATTCTATTCCTAATCTTACAAATACCGAACTGGCAAATTTTGAGAACTTTGAGACTAGTGTAATTTCAGAAGTTCCCGGTCTATCAGCAGTCCCTCTTGGTAATTTTCCCAACGATATTCCTCTTTCTGGTTCACTTATCGCTAGAGTTGATTTTGTTTGGGGTGGAGCAGAAAGTAAACGTAATCGGACAATCAGCGGTTCGTATGTTGAAGGTTTTCAAGTTCGGTGTGATTCAAATTGTGAATACCTAGAATTAGACGACATTGAAAATATTGGTTCAGCTATACAATTGCCATTTGAAGGAAGGCAATGGATTGCTGGACGAGAACACTGGGTAAAAGGTGGGACTGGATGTTTTGCTGGTGGGCGCGAACCTACGGGTATTCATCCTTTCGGTCCCACCTTTAAACTCGTTCTCTGGAGGACAGATGAAACTACTGATACGGCCACAGTGGTAATGTTTTTCAACATCAAAACGTCTTGTGGAGAAACTCCCTATATCATTGGCCCAATACCTTTTCCTCTTGGTTTAGTTCGAGTTAATGATTATATATTTGTTGGCATAGGAGGCTGAAAATGGGAAAATATCAATCAGATAAAAACAAGCTAGCATTCATTCATCAGCATGAAAATCTTCAAACTGAAACTAGCTCGGCCAAGTTTTGGCATCAAACAAAATGCTTAATTAAACATTTATTGTCAAAAATATCTTTCAAGTGACAGGTACACCGCCTTGCAAAGGCGGTGCCTGCTGTCACCGCATTCCGCGGTCAGCACCCCGCGCCTAAGCAAACGAGGCTTCAAGCCCTTAGCTTTAGCTAGTTGACCAGTCTAAGTTCTTCGGAACTACGTTATTTAAGTTACTTGTTTTTGACGCTCCCCTCCGATGAGAATTTTATTAGTTGAACACGATCGCGACATCTGCGAATTACTTAATGAAGTTTTGAAAACCCAACAATATGTAGTCGATATAGCAACCAATGGGCAGTCGGGATGGGGTTTTATTGAGGTTGGTAATTATTATGACCTAATAATTTTGGATACAACACTACCAATAATTGATGGCTACAGCCTTTGTCGTCAACTGCGAACCAGAAAATATGATCTGCCTATTCTGATGACAACAACAAAAGATACTTGCACAGAAAAAGTTGAATGCTTTAATGCTGGTGCTGATGACTGTATAACTAGACCATTTAAACTAGAAGAACTACTGGCTCGTATTCGGGTTTTAGTCACTTCTCCCGACGAGTCGCGCAAACGTACAGCGCGGGCTTCTCAACTTTCCTCCCCGACGTGACATTCTCCAGACACCGAATCAAAGATTACGGTGCTGGCTTCCATTCTCCCGTGCGATCATCGTGATAACTATGTTCAATAAAGTATAAAATCCTACCAGGGACGGAAGAGGGTTTAATTTGGATGTTTTATCTGTCGCCAACATTTATTGATTTGGTATTGCAAATCAATCAACTTGATTGATTAGACCGAAAATTAGTTTATTTGCTTGGCGTTGGTGAGTGCGATCGCTATTTATTCCGAATTATACTTGATTTATGCTACCTAGTCGTTGACATCCTCCCGCCACTAAACACTCCTAACGTCGCGCTAATGTTACGATTTATAATCAAATACTTTAAAACTCCGCTTTTTTCAAAAATAAGTCAAACAACAAGCTGGTTAATTTGACTTGTTTGCAGTACAATCATAACCAACCAGCTAATTGAATCTATTCGGTTTTATTTAGTTAAAGACCACGAACACCGCAGGAACTTTGGCGAGTGAATCGGCGTTCAGAAGTATCAATTGTTCCAATCAAAAAGTTTAGGAGAATGCCGTGAAATAGTTATTATCCCAATACATCCTACCAACCTCATGACTGAGAGGAAACAATCAAAAAGTTTAGGAGAATGCCGTGAAATAGTTATTATCCCAATACATCCTACCAACCTCATGACTGAGAGAAAAATTTCTGTCGAGGTTCTAGATTAAAACGCAGAAAGTGCGAAAGCTCTTTTTGGGGTTTTAATCCTATATGAGTTGATTGTATCAAGCATTTTATCTGTTTGACAAGTTTTGACGGATAAATTTTGCTGCCTGAAACTACATACAATCATCAAACCCAGACAGCAGAAAGGAAGGCATCATCAATGATGCTTTGTAAATAAATATTAAATTTAGTCGATGAGAAAAAGGTCGTTACCTGCTAGATCTTGTTTGTTTTCCAAAGAGTTTGCTTATCCTGTTGTACTCACAACCTCGAAATTCTCAATTGCTACTTGAGAAAACAGCTAACTCCCCATCACATATATATTTGTCATTATGTACGATTTTAGAAAAACTAACAAGATCGAAGATTGTTCTGCTTCGATTCGCGCATGTCTCGTCACCAAACCCAGTTCAGGTTTCAGAGACGACTGCGAAGGTAGTTTTTAATCATTAATTAGCAGGCAACGACCTCAAAAAAATCCAAAAATTTGGGAGTCGTTAAATGAATAACAATAAAGTGATGCGGAATGCGTTACAGTCGAGCGATAGAAAGCATCAAAAAGAATGGACAAGATCTGGTGTCGATCCTCAAATAATCAATCTCAACGTAGTCTCGCTAAAAGAAGGGGAAGCATACGAGCGTCTGCTTTATGGGTTGAACAGAAGCGAACGACGCAATGATGGTAGATTGAGAGATAAATGGCTCAAAAGATATGGTCACCTAGAGTATGGTGGTTGGTGGGTTAGTGGTGTAGATGTTCTAACGGAGTCAGATGCGGAATGGGGGCAGTTCAAACCAAACAAAGCTTATCAGGAGCGGGAAAAACCAAAAGGGTTTGGTCTTACCCAAAAGACAAAAAACAAAACTTTAAAATACGAAGCTCCGCCAAAAGTACCGACAGAAATATTTGCTCTTAAGGTCAATCTTCCGATCTGGTTCCAGATCGCCAACCGTTACGATGTAGAACTTCCAGAAGATATTATAGTCACAGATGACGGTAGGGCATTAGGTTTTTGGGCGTGGGTAATAGCCAATCCTAAAATTCCCGTCATCATCACCGAGGGAGCCAAAAAAGCCGGGGCTATTTTAACGGCAGGTTATGTAGCGATCGCCCTGCCTGGAATCTATAACGGTTATCGACAAGAAAAAGATGATTACGGCAACAAAATCGGACTGCCACATCTAATTCCTCAACTAAAAGCATTCGCTCAAAAAGAGCGAGAAATAATTTTTGGTTTTGATAACGATACCAAATCAAAAACTGTCAAGAATGTCAGAACGGCGATCGCCAAGACAGGAAAGCTATTCGCCCTTTTAGGTTGCAGGGTATCGGTTATTAGCTGGGACTATCCTGAAAAGGGAGTAGACGATCTAATTGCAGCAAGAGGTTTTGATTGCTTTGACGACCTCTATAAATCCCGTATTTCCCTCTCCAAATTCAATCTGGCATCTATACTCGATCTAGCCAAATATAACCCGTTAAAAATCAGCCAACGTTATTTAAGTGACAGTCTGTCCCCTCCTGATTATGCTCAAATAATTGCACTGCGATCGCCAAAAGGAACGGGTAAGACTGAATGGCTAGCTCATATGGTGCAAAGTGCGATCGTTCAAGGTAAGCCAGCATTAGTCATCACCCACCGAATCCAGTTAGCTAAGGCTTTATGCTCTCGATTTGGCATCGACCATATTGAAGAAATTAGAAATTCTGAAACTGGCGGGATACTCGGCTACGGCTTATGTATCGATTCACTACACCCTAATTCAATGGCTCATTTCAATCCCGAAGATTGGAGCGAAGCTGTAGTAATTCTCGATGAAGTAGAACAGGTAATCTGGCATATGCTAGATAGTTCTACTTGCCAAGACAATCGAATCGCTATCATTGAAAACTTTCAAAGATTGCTCAGAATAGTTATTAGCACGGGGGGCAAAATTTATCTTAGCGATGCTGACTTGTCCTGTATTGCCATTGATTATGTTTCTAAACTGGTTGATGTCCCTGTCAATATTTGGGTAGTTGAGAACATTTTTGGCTCGAACCAAAAACGCCAATTAGTTAGCTACTCTGGCAGTGACCCCCGCGAGTTGGTTACATCTTTGGTGACAAAAATCACTCGTGGAGAAAAAGTTTTAGTTCATACGACTGGACAAAAAGCTAGAAGTAGATGGGGATCTATCAATCTCGAATCATACCTCAAACAACAGTTTCCACACCTAAAAATACTGAGGATAGACCGAGATTCAGTATC